>JBLIIW010000014.1:0-35431 GCA_047635315.1 Halieaceae bacterium
TCTATTGCCGCGATTCTATGCGCTTATGTTGGTTTTGGCGCCTGAAATTGATGATATCGCAGTGTCTTACCGGCGAGGATGGGACGCGAGTGTGAGTTATAGCGAGGCGTTGAAGCGGGGATTAACGGCAGACAGAGAGCATGGTTTTACCCGCGCGGGCCCTCAGCGAGCGGATCTCCGCTTCTCTGTGGGGGGTTATTCGGCCGCGGAGACGCTGTCCCGGGGCCAACAGAAACTGTTGGTATGTGCGCTAAAGCTGGCACAGGGGGCGGTACTTTCGAGTCGGCATTCACGAAGAAGCCTCTATCTGATAGATGATTTACCCTCGGAACTCGATGCCGCGCGCTGCGAGCGCGTGTGTAGAAGTATTGCAGGGATGTCTGCGCAGACGCTTATCACCTGCGTAGACCGGCAATCGTTGCCTGCCGAGTGGCTCGGCGAAAAAAATGAAATTGCGATGTTTCACGTGGAACAGGGCGAAGTTCGCCCTGAAGCGTGCAGCTAATCGTTTTGTAAGCGGCCCCAGGTCGCGGAAAGAGTGGAGAAACAGCTAATGAGCGATGCACCGGACCAGTATGATGGATCGAAGATCAAGGTACTTAAGGGCCTTGATGCGGTTCGCAAGCGACCCGGGATGTATATCGGTGACACCGACGATGGCACTGGACTGCACCATATGGTGTTCGAAGTCGTCGATAACTCCATCGACGAGGCCCTGGCTGGCCACTGTTCGCGGGTCACGATCACCATCCACCCGGATGAGTCGGTGTCCGTTGTGGATGATGGTCGTGGAATACCGACAGACATGCATGAAGAAGGGGTGTCTGCCGCCGAAGTGATCATGACGGTGCTGCACGCGGGCGGAAAGTTTGATGACAACACCTATAAGGTGTCCGGGGGCCTCCACGGAGTCGGTGTATCTGTTGTAAATGCGCTCTCGGAGGAATTGTGGCTGACGATCTGGCGTAATGGCGGCTGCTTTGAGCAGCGCTATGCGCATGGGGTCCCCCAGGGAGCACTGGAAGCGACGGGTCCGTCCGAGCAAAGCGGGACCATGATACGGTTCAAGCCATCGCCTGAGACCTTTAACAATATAGAGTTTGAGTACGACATACTTGCGAAGCGATTGCGTGAGTTGGCGTTTCTTAATTCCGGGGTGGAGGTTCTCCTGCGCGATGAGCGTTCCGGAAAAGAGGAGATATTCCACTACGAAGGGGGTTTGCGTGCTTTCGTGGCGTATTTGAACCGTAACAAAACTCCGATTCACAAAGCGTTTCACTTTCAGTCCGAGGCCGGGGGCGGCACCACGGTCGAAGTCGCCCTGCAGTGGAACGACTCCTACCAGGAGAATATCTTCTGCTATACCAACAACATACCGCAGCGCGATGGCGGTACGCACCTCGCTGGTTTTCGCTCTGCTCTGACTCGTACGCTCAATACTTACATTGAAAAAGAAGGCCTGGCAAAAAAAGCCAAGGTCAATACGACCGGTGATGATGCTCGCGAAGGACTGACGGCAATTGTCTCGGTGAAGGTCCCCGATCCGAAGTTCTCCTCACAAACCAAAGACAAATTGGTTTCCTCTGAGGTGAAAACCGCGGTGGAGCAGGCCATGAACGCGCGCCTGGGTGAGTATCTTCTGGAAAGCCCCAGCGAGGCTCGGGCGGTTGTGGGCAAAATGCTCGAGGCTGCGCGAGCGCGTGAGGCAGCGCGCAAGGCCAGGGACATTACGCGACGCAAGGGCGCTCTTGATATCGCCGGACTGCCCGGAAAGTTGGCGGACTGTCAGGAAAAGGATGCGTCTCAATCCGAGTTATATTTGGTCGAGGGTGACTCGGCGGGCGGTTCAGCGAAACAGGGCCGCAACCGACGCTTTCAGGCCATATTGCCTCTCAAGGGCAAGATTCTTAACGTTGAAAAAGCGCGTTTCGACAAGATGCTGGGCTCCCAAGAGATCGCCACACTGGTGACCGCCCTTGGCTGTGGCATTGGCAAAGAAGAGTTTAACCCTGAGAAACTCCGCTACCATCGAATCATCATCATGACCGATGCTGATGTAGACGGTTCGCATATACGCACCCTGCTGTTAACGTTCTTCTTCCGCCAGATGCGTGAACTGCTGGAGCGCGGCTATGTGTATATCGCTCAGCCGCCCCTGTACAAAATTGCCCGCGGTAAGCAGCATCAGTACCTCAAAGACGATGCGGCGCTGACCGAATATTTGACCGCCGCGGCGCTGGATAATACCAAGCTGTATGTGAACGCGGATGCCCCGGCTATTACCGGGGAGCCTCTTTCTACACTGGTTAGGCAGTATCAGTCTGTGGAGGCTATCGTAGCCCGGCGGGGCCGGCACTACCCGATAGAGTTGCTTTGGGAGCTGGTCTTCGGCCCGCGACTTGCTGAGGAGGCGCTGTCGGATGAGGCGCAGGTAGCCGCTTTCGCAGAGCAGCTAAGTGAGCGCTTACAAACCCGCAGGATACAGGGTGACGTGTACTCGGTAGTGGCCAGAACGGATGAGCGGGGCGTCCATTATCCGCTGGTAATAAAGTTTGCGCACGGCCTGGAGCACCCCATTCCCCTGAAGCCCGAGTTCTTCCGCTCACGGGACTATGCCGAAATGGCGACGCTTGGGGAAACACTTAACGGTCTTATTGAAGACAGCGGGTATTTTCAGCGCGGAGAAAAGATCCTGGAGACACCGAGTTTTCCCGAGGGCTGGGCCTGGTTGCTCGCGGAGGCCCGCAAGGGCTATTACATCCAGCGTTACAAGGGTCTCGGGGAGATGAATCCTGAGCAGCTTTGGGAGACCACTATGGATCCGGAGACGCGGCGTATGCTGCAGGTCCATATCGACGATGCCATGCGTGCGGACGAAATTTTCACCACGCTGATGGGTGATCAGGTGGAACCACGCCGGGAGTTCATCGAGCAGAACGCCCTGTACGTTTCGAACCTCGACGTTTGAACAGGCGGATGTTGTTGGCTCTCACGCTATTTGGAAATTTCTCACCCTAAATGAACTAAAAGTTTAGCCCATTGCCCTTAAAATCAATGGGTTAAGGTTTTTGGGGCTTCTTGGAAACAGATTTAGGAAAGTTTCCTTCCCACCGACGACCGCTTTTCCAATCTTATCGAGGCCATCAGCACTAATCTGCGCAGCAAGCTCACGGATGTCTATTCGATGGTTAACGATCAGGTCATTTTCCACGGGAGCCTTACGTCGCCGATTAGACGACAATTAGCGGTCAACCGGCCAAGGTAGTTGACGTCCAATAGGCGCCGCTATGGCCGTTATCATTTCAAATATCTTTCCATGAGCGACTTGTTCTTCTTTTCGGCTGCGCACTCGAGCTTCAGAACATTCTCTATAAACATTTCTGCCGCCGGGCTAATCGTCCGATTCTTCAAAAATATAAAACCGTGAACGGGTGATATCCACGGGTTTTGGAAGTTGAGTAAGATAAGTTCGCCCGATTCAAGCTCGGATTCGATCTGTGAGGGTATAGCGGCTCCTATCCCGTTGCTTTGAGAGACGACCATGCGTGCCGTGGCAAAATCATCAATTTCCACGGATGGCACCAGGTGGCCGCTATGAACGTCAATGTTCGACTTTCCTGGAACGGCTTCTGCCAGACCTGCGGGCACGCGAATCGACACCAGCGGAAATTGATCCAGCTCCGTTCTGGTGGGGTCTCTGTCCATGGCAAGGGGGTGATCTTTCCGACAAAAGAGCACCATTTGGTGTCCGCTAACCTTTTCTATCGATAATTGGTCTTCGCTCGTGGCAGCTTCAATAGCGACAAACCCCAGATCTGCCGTTCGATTCAGAACATGTTCGTTAACTGTTTGCCAATTTCCCGTCAATGCGTGGTATCGGAGATCAGGAAAGTCGCTAACCATCTGCCCAAGCGCGGTGTTACCGGACACCTGTGCGGGATACATACCCAGCGCTACACAAAACTTCCCAACGTTCAGTCCGCGCATCAGGTCTATTTCGCGCTTAAGTTCATCTGTGTCATCCACGATAGCCGCCGCTCGGCGAAGAAACGTTTCGCCATAGCGAGTCGGTGTTACCGTGATGTGTTCGCGATCAAACAGTGTCACCCCCAGGTCTGTCTCCAGTTTTCTGATACTTCTGGAAAACGCGGATTGCGAAATATTCGCCTGAGTCGCTGCGCGGGTAAAGTTCCCATATTTGAAAAGACTAAGCGCGTGCAGTAACTGCCGATGAGTAATCATTATGTATTTTATGACTAAATATAATGCGATTAATGCATTAGAAGTTATTGTGAAGGTATGGTCAAATAATTAACTTGTGAATTAAAGGACGGTTATGAAACACATTCCGTTAGTTGTACCTCTGGCTGTAACCCTCGGCTTTCTCGCACATGCACAAGGCGCTTTGGCGCAGAATCTTGAGCGCACGGTATTGCCGATTCATCCCCCGGAAGTCGCCCTTTATACGGAGCTCGATGCTCGCAACGCAACGCCGCCCGCGCGATTTGATGTCACAGCACCCCAAGGCGCGCCCAACGTTCTATTGATAATGATCGATGATATGGGCTTCGGCGTATCCAGCACTTTTGGTGGCCCCGCCCACATGCCGACTTTCGATGAACTTGCGGACTCGGGTCTTCGCTACAACCGGTTCCACACTACAGCGATGTGCGCCCCTACTCGTGCGGCACTACTCAGTGGTCGTAATCATCACATGAATAACATGGGCTCGATCACCGAAACGGCGACGGCTTTTCCTGGGAATACCGGGGTCATTCCCCTGAACATATCCCCTATTTCGAATGTGCTACGCCTCAATGGTTACAGCACGGCGCAATTCGGTAAGAATCATGAAACGGCTGCATGGGAAGTCAGTCCATCCGGGGCGACCGATCGCTGGCCCACGCGCAAAGGGTTCGACAAGTTCTACGGCTTCTTTGGCGGTGAGACGAACCAATGGTCGCCGCTAATCTACGATGGAATGACGCCCGTCGAGTTACCCGACGATCCAAACTACAACTTTATGACCGACATGACGAATAAGGCGATCGAGTGGGTTAGTTTTCAGCAGGCCCTTACCCCTGATAAGCCTTTTTTCTTGTACTTCGCGCCTGGCGCAACGCACGCTCCTCACCATGTACCGGCCGACTGGATTGCCAAGTACAAAGGAAAATTTGATCAGGGCTGGGACAAAGTCCGGGAAGAGACTCTGGCTCGGCAGATAGCGCTTGGTGTTGTGCCGGTCGGTACACAGCTGGCGCCGAAACCACCTGGAATCAAGGACTGGGATGAACACACAGCCGATGAGAAACGTCTGCTCGCTCGTCAAATGGAAGTCTTTGCTGCTTTCGCAGAGTACGCCGATACGGAAATTGGCCGCTTAGTCGACGCTCTTCGAGAAATGGGCGAACTCGACAATACACTTGTGTTTTACATCGCCGGTGACAACGGAACAAGCGCAGAAGGCGGTGAGCTCGGCGTTTCCAATGAGTACACATCGATTAACGGTGTGCCGGAGACAACAGAAGCAATGCTCGAGCACTATGACGATTGGGGTGGCCCGATGACCTACCCGCACATGGCCATCGGCTGGGCCATCGCCAGCGATACGCCTTTTACCTGGGCCAAGCAGGTGGCTTCTGACTTTGGTGGCACGCGAAACGGGATGGTGATTCATTGGCCAGAAAAGTTTGAAGGTAGCGGCGAGGTACGTAGTCAGTTCGCGCATGTTACTGACATCGTGCCTACAATTCTTGAGGCGACCAAGATACCTGAACCGACCATGGTGAACGGTATCCCTCAGGTTCCGATCCAGGGCAAAAGCCTAATCAGTACATTCGGCGATGCCGATGCGGAAACAGGCCATACAACGCAGTATTTTGAATTGTTCGGTAACCGTGCGATTTACCACGAAGGCTGGCTGGCTCGCACAGTTCACAAGGAGCCGTGGGCCCGTGAACCGATCGCGACCCTCGAGAACGATATCTGGCAGTTGTTCGATACGGACTCTGACTTTAGCTTGACCAACGACCTGGCTTTCAAGGAACCCCAAAGACTCGAGGAGATGCAGGCCTTGTTCATGGAAGTAGCGTCGGTAAACCATGTGCTACCTATCGATGATCGCAGTTTCGAGCGGATGAATGCTGATATTGCTGGTAGGCCCGATCTCATGGCTGGACGGACCTCGCTTACGTTGAGCGACGGTATGCGGGATATGGGCGAAAATACATTCATCAATGTAAAGAATAAGTCACATACGATTACCGCCGAAGTTGAAGTGCCTGACGATGGCGGCAATGGCGTGATCCTGGCGCAAGGTGGTCGGTTCGGTGGCTGGAGTCTTTACGTAAAGGACGGCAAACCCAGTTACACCTATAACTACCTTAACCAGAAGCGTACGACTATTGCCGCGACCGGCGAATTACCCGCTGGTAAATCAATGATCCGGCTGGATTTTGACTATGACGGCGGAGGCGTTGGAATGGGCGCGACCGGAACTTTGTTTGTCAACGGAGATGAGGTTGATACAGCGCGTATAGAGCGTACAGAAGCACTTGTGTTCTCTATGGATGAAACTGCGGATGTTGGCGTGGATGGAGCGACCCCGGTGGTAGAGAACTATGGTTCGATTGATGGACGATTCTCAGGGAAAGTCATCAAGGTCACCATCGATTTGGAGTAAGCGCGCTTGCATCAAGGTAATGGCGCGACACCTAAAATCAGCAGCGCCGACAGGGTCAGCCTCTGTTCGAAGATGTGCGCTACTTTTAGCCACGATTGACCTCCATTAAATAGCCAGAAACTGCGTTCTGCCATGCTAGGGCAAAGAACTCTGGTTAACAGTGCTGGAGTCGGTAGTGTGCTTGGGGTTTTCGGCCAATCAGTGATGCTAGCTCTTTTCCTTGCCTTGCGAGGACTCCGCAGTTACCGCTGCATCCTTGGGTGTCTCCGCCTCGCCCAGGGCCGCAAGCCGACCGTGGTCAATCGTAGGGTGCTGCGTCTGCGGTGCTGGCAGGTCGCCCTTCGCATTGGCGGCGATCCTTTTGAAGCGATCTACCTTCCCGTGCAGGCCCTGTTTGCCAACAAGAGCGGTTACGGTCTGGTTGTACTTCTCGGTTACGGTATTTAGCGTCTTGCCCATGTCCTCGAGTCGCTGCCCGACCAGGCAGACCTTGTTGTACACATCCCCGGCCATTTCGCTAATCGCCAGGGCTTCTTCGTTGCTCTGGTAGGCGATCCATAGATTGGCAACCGTGCGCAGGATGGGCACCAAAGTGGTGTGCGAGACCATGACTACGTTCTTGCGGTAACCGTCGTTGAAAAGTTCGCGGTTGTAGCGCAGCGCTTCGATATACGCGGCTTCAATGGGCATGAACATAAAAACCAGACTGGGGCTGTCCAGCCCCGGCAGGGCCGCATAGTCCTTGGCCGCGAGGCTGTCGATGTGGCGCTGCAGCGCCAGGCCGTGTGCTTTCAGGGCGGCATCGCGCTCCTCCTCGGTCTCGGCAGAAACGGCACGGTCGTAGTCGACCAGGGAAACCTTGCTGTCGATGACGAGATGCTTTCCGTCCGGCAGTTTGATGAGGAAATCCGGAAGCTGTCGATGCCCGGCGCTGGCCTGCATTGCGGTTTGCGCTTCGTAGTGAACGCCGCGCTCAAGGCCAGCCAGCTGCAGGGTGCGTTCCAGCTGCACCTCGCCCCAATTGCCGGTGATCTTCTTGTCGCCCTTGAGCGCCCGGGTCAGGTTTTCCGCCTGATCATTCATCTTCAGGCCGACCGAGAGCAGTTGCTTGAGCTCGGCGCTCAGGGTCGCCTGACCCCTGACCGACTGCTGGTGAACCTCATTCACGCGGCTTTGAAACTGATTGATTTTATCCCCAAAAGGTTTGAGGAGCGATTCGAGCGCTGCTTGCTGCGTACTGCCCAACTGCTTGCCGCGCTCCTCAAAGATCCGGTTGGCGAGATTCTGAAATTCCTCGCGAAGCTGCCGTTTGTTGTCCTCTGCAAAGGCAAGCTGCTGTGAGTGTTGACGCTGCATAGCTTCGCGCTCGGCGTTCATGCCAGCGCGAGCCTCGCGTAGCAGGGAGTTCTCACGCTCGAGGGCCTGCAGCCGCACTTCGCGCTGCGCGCTTTGCTCGCGCATGCGCTCCAGAGAGGTTTCCAATCCACGGCCTTCAAGGGCCAATGCGTTGGCCGTTCTCTCCGCCGTGTCGCCGGCGGTTCGGGCCTCGCCCAAGGCGATGGCCAGTGATTCCTGTTCAGTCCATGCTGCAGACAGCTCGCTGCGCAATTTACCCAGCGTTGCCGCGCGCAGCAACACACCCAGCAGTACGCCCAGCAGAATACCGGTTGTGATACCGGCGCCGAGTATGGCGAGGGACAGGACACTGATTGTCATTAGCGAGACACTTTAAACTGCAGATGCCTGTAGGTGGGTAGGCGTTGGCACGAGTGTAACGCAGGCCGGGTTGGACCCGGCTGGTACTGCGTGCGTGTGGGCTTGACCTGTCGCCCCGCAATACAGGTCGGCGCCTACTGACCGCCGAGCAGTGAGATATCCGCAACGGCCAGGAATTCAGCGCGCAACTGGTGCAGTAGATTGAGGCGGTTATTACGCAGTGCCGGGTCATCGCTGTTAACCATGACGCCGTCGAAAAAAGCATCGACGCCGTCGCGCAAGCCGGCCAGTTCGCCCAGCGCAGCCGCGTAGTCATTGCTGGCCAGAGCCTTGGCTGTGCTGCCAGCCGTTTCCTGGAGCGCCTGTGATAGCGACTTCTCGGAATCCTCTCGAAGTAAGTGAGTGCTTACTTTATCGAAAACATGGCCAACCTCGAGCTTGCCAAGGATGTTGGCAACGCGCTTGTTGGCGGCGGCCAGAGCCAGCGCTTCCGGCCTCAGGCTAAAGGCCTGTACGGCGCGTATGCGGCGGCTGATGTCGAGCGGAACACTGACGCCCGCTGCGCGCACTGCGCGGAAAACTTCGACGGGAATTTGTTCGCTCTCGTACAGCGCGGGCAGCCGATCCATTACATAATCGAATACCTTGTCTGCGGTTTGGGGGTCGACGATGCCCTCTTTATAGCTGTTGACGGCAAGTCTCAGACAGCTGCGCAGATCCAGGGGCAGTGCCTTTTCTATACAGATACGCAACACGGCAATGGCGGCGCGGCGCAGCGCGAAGGGGTCCTTCGAGCCGCTCGGAGTCTGGCCAATACCGAAGATGCCTACCAGCGTATCCAGTCGATCCGCCAGCGCGACGCAGACGGCCTCTGGGCCCTCGGGCAGACGGCCGCCCGCCTGGGTTGGCCAGTAATGCTGTTCAATCGCGTCGGCCGTTGCAGCCGCCTCGCCATCGTGCCGCGCGTAGTACGCTCCGGCAATGCCCTGCAGATCGGAAAATTCAAGGACCATCTCTGACACCAGATCGGCCTTGCACAGGTATGCAGCGCGTTCAGCCAGTTCGCGATCCGCGCCGATTAGACCGGCTACCTCGCCGGCCAGGCTCTGTACTCGCAGGACTTTTTCGAGCAGCGTGCCGAGCTTCTTCTGGAATACGACGCCGCCCAGTTTGTCGACTCGCGTGGCGAGAGCAGACTGCCGATCCTGCTCAAAAAAGAAGCGGGCGTCTGCCAGACGGGGGCGGATGACCCGCTCGTTGCCGGCGACCACCTGCGCGGGGTCGCGGCTCTCAATATTACTCACGGTAATAAAGTGCGGGAGCAAGCGCCGCGTCGAGTCAGCGCTGACTACGGGAAAATACTTCTGGTGGCTCTGCATGGAGGAGATCAGCGCTTCTGCGGGAACTTCCAGAAACGCCTCGTCAAAACTCCCGGCCAGTGCGGTGGGCCACTCAACGAGACTGGTGACTTCGTCCAGCAAGGCTTCGTCGATCAGTGCTTCGGCCTGTAGCTTCTCGGCGAGCGCAGTGACCTGTGCGCGGATCTGTTCGCGGCGCTTGCCAAAGTCCGCAACCACCCGGGCGCTTTGCAGTTGTGCTTCGTAGTGCAGGGGGCTGTCTATGCTGAAGCTTTGCGGGGCGTGGAAGCGGTGCCCTTTGCTTTGCCGGCCGCTCTGGATCCCGAGAATGTCGCCGAAGCCATCCTGATCACCGTACAGCAGAACCACCCAATGCACCGGTCGTGCAAATTCCGTGCGCCCGGCACCCCAGCGCATCCGCTTGGGGATAGGCAGCGCCGCAACGGCCAGTCCAACGACTTCTCCCAGACAGTCGGCGCTGCGCGCACCGACGATAACCTGGCGGCACCCCACACGCGGGCCCTTGGGCGTATCGATTACTTCCAGCGCATCGACGCTGATCTTTTGGCGCGCGGCAAAGCCCTCGGCGGCACGCGTCCATGCACCACTGTCGTCCCGCGCCTGTGCCAGTGGTGGTCCGAGCGCCTCGCGCGACTGATCTGCTGCCTGCTCCTCGAGCGCATCCACGAGCACCGCCAGTCGCCGCGGACTGGCAAACCAGCGACTGTCGCCATGCGACAAGCCGCGCTCTGCCAGTTGCTGTAGCAATGCCTTTTCAAGGGACTGCCCGAGCTGCTTGAGGATGCTCGAGGGCAGTTCTTCGCAGCCGATTTCCAGTAATAAGGGACGATTGCTCATGCGGCCGTATCCTGCATGGACGCCAGTGCCTGCTCGCGCAGGCTCGCATCGGCCATGGGAAAGCCGAGTTCCGCACGGGCCCTGAAGTAGGCTTCTGCGCAGGCGCGAGCGATTGTGCGCACGCGCAGAATATAGCGCTGGCGCTCCGTAACCGATATGGCGTGGCGCGCATCCAGCAGGTTAAAAGTGTGCGAGGCCTTCATCACCATTTCGTAAGCGGGCAAGGGCAGCGATTGACCGACCAGGCGCATGGCCTCATGTTCGCTGTGCTCAAACTGTTGGAAAAGAAAGTCCACATCGGCCTCTTCAAAGTTATAGCGCGACATCTCGACCTCGTTCTGGTGAAACACGTCGCCGTAGGTGACGCTGCCCCCGGGACCTTCAGTCCACACCAGGTCATACACACTGTCCACCCCCTGTAGATACATGGCGATGCGTTCCAGTCCGTAGGTGATTTCGCCAGTTACGGGAAAACACTCGAGGCCGCCGGCCTGCTGAAAGTAGGTGAACTGCGTTACTTCCATGCCGTTCAGCCAGACCTCCCAGCCCAGGCCCCAGGCACCCAGCGTGGGCGACTCCCAGTTGTCCTCAACAAATCGAATGTCGTGGGTCAGTGGGTCGAGGCCCAGGGTGGTCAGGGATTCGAGATAGCGCTCCTGAAAATCCGCCGGCGATGGCTTCATCACCACCTGAAACTGGTAGTAGTGTTGCAGCCGGTTGGGGTTCTCGCCGTAGCGCCCATCGGTGGGGCGGCGGCTCGGCTGCACATAGGCAGCATTCCAGTTTTCCGGCCCCAGAGAGCGCAGGAAGGTTGCCGGGTGAAAGGTGCCCGCACCGACCTCCATATCCAACGGTTGCAGAATGATACAGCCCTGCTCTGCCCAGAACTGCTGGAGCCGGAGGATCAGCTCCTGGAAACTTACTTTGTCTTGCGCGACCACGCTCACGGATTTACCTGTGCTGTGTGAAAAAGGCGCGTAGTATAACGGCAGTAAGGGCGGCACAATACTCGCCAAATTCCCAACCACCCACTCTTTACAGGTTTTTTTGCGCACGTGATTGTCCGCTTTATCCGCCTTTTTCTGTGGCTGAGTTCGCGGCTGCCGCTGGTCGCCTCGCGTCGCCTGGGCCGTTTTCTGGGGCGTATGCTCTGGTGGTTCGGGGGCGGCGCGCGCCGCGTCACCGAGAAAAATATTGCCCTCGCCTTTCCCGAACTGCCCGTTCCGGAGCGGGAAAGGCTGGCGCGGCAGTCCCTGCAGGCAACCGCAGAACTGACGGTAGAAATGGGTTTTATCTGGATGCGTCCCTGGCCGGTCGTGCGCGGATATATTCTGGAAGTGCGTGGTGATGATGCGGTGCGTGAGGCGCTTGCTACGGGTCGTGGTGTGATGGTGCTGGGGCCCCATCTCGGCAACTGGGAGGTAATTGGCCTGCATCTGGCCACCCTGGGGAAGGCCGTGGCGCTCTACGAACCGCCGCACATGCAGGCCTTTGACAGCCTGATTCGCACCGCCCGGCAGCGCTCCGGATCAACCCTCGTACCCACCACCGCGCGAGGCCTGGGGAGACTGGTGAAGGCGCTCAAGCAGGGCGGCATCGCCGGCATTCTCCCGGACCAGGTACCACCGGTTGTCGAATCTGGTCGCAACAGTGAATTCATGGGCCTGAGCTGCTTCACAGGCACCCTGTCCAGCAAGCTCTTGCAGCGCAGTGGCGCGGTGGCATTTTTTGGATTCGCGCAGCGGGTGGATGGCGGTTATCACATTCATTACCTGCCGGCGGAGCCGGAACTTTACAGCGAGGATTTACAGCTGTCCCTGAAGGCGCTTAACGAGGGTGTTGAGAATTGCCTGCGCTACTGCCCTGAGCAGTATCAGTGGGAGTACAAACGTTTTCGCGAGCGTCCGCGAGGTCCCATCGACTACTACGCCAAACCATCCAGCTAAAGGAAAAATCAGGTGATTGCAGGAAAACTGATTGCGGGACTATTGGGATTGCTGGTGGGCGGCGTTCCCGGGCTCATCGTTGGCGTGGTTTTGGGCCATCTCTTCGATCGGGGACTGGCCCGCGTGCTCGGGGTGGGCGGCGACCTCGAGCACATGCGCGAGATCTTTTTCCGCACGACCTTCAGTCTTATGGGCCATCTTGCCAAGGCCGACGGCCGGGTATCTGAGGAGGAGGTCGCACATACGGAGGCGGTTTTTCAGCAGCTGGGCCTCGCTGAGGAACAGCGTATGGAAGCGATTTTGCGCTTCAAGGAAGGCACTGACGCGGACTTTTCCCTTGAGGATACGGTGCAGACATTCTTGCAGGAAGGTGGCGCACATCGGGCACTCAAGCAGACGCTCATGATGTTCCTGCTCGCGCTCGCATTGGCGGACCGCAGTCTCGATCAGGGCGAGCACGAAGTCCTCAGCCGCATAGGCGCCCTGCTCGGCTACAGTCCGGCGGCGGTCGCGGAACTGCTGCGCATGGCTACCGCACAGGAGCAATTCCACCGGCAGTCCGGTGTTAATACGTCCGCTCCGACCCTTGATGATGCGTACAGCGCACTGGGCGTCCTCCCCACGGATAGCGACGCAGTAATCAAACGCGCTTATCGCAAGCTGATGAGCCAACACCACCCGGACAAACTTTCGGCCCGCGGGGTTCCGGAGGATATGCTCAAACTGGCCACGGAAAAGGCGCAGGAAATTCAGGCGGCTTACGAAATGATCCGCAAGGTCCGGGGCACCGGGCGCAGCGGCTAGCTAGTTGCGCCAGAACATGGGGGTGAACAAAACCAGCAGCGTAAATACCTCCAGACGTCCCAGCAGCATTGCAAAACAGAGCATGGACTTGGCAAAGGTGCCTATTCCGCTGTAGTTCTCGGCCACCGCGCCCAGGCCCGGGCCGAGATTGTTCAGGGCCGCCGCTACCGCTGAAAATGCCGTGTTGAAATCGAGGCCAGTGGCCATCAGCAGCAGCATGATGACGATAAAGGCAAAGGTGTATATGGCGAAGAAGCTCCACACGGCGCTGACGATCTTGGCCTCCACACGCCGATTGCCAACTTTCAGAGGTATTACTGCATGGGGATGCACCAGCTGCTTGAGTTCGCGGATCCCCTGCTTGTAGATCAGCATCAGCCGCATGGCTTTGATGCCACCCCCGGTCGATCCTGCGCAACCGCCCATGAAGGAGAACATCAGTAGCATTACTGGCAGGAAACTCGGCCATTGTGCGAAGTTCTGCGTCGCGAAGCCGGCTGTGGTCGTAATGGAGACCGCTTGAAAAAGGCCGTGTACGATGCCCTCTTCGAGACTCAGGGTTTTGGATAGCACCAGATAAACACAGGTTATGACGACACAGACCGCCATGGCGCCGGCGAAAAACCGCGCTTCGGAATCTGCCACATAGCCGGCCAGACTGCGGCGGTGCCATGCGGTGTAGTGAAGGCCGATGTTGAGGGCCGAGATCAGCATAAACACGGTACAGATCATGTAGATCGGACCGCTTGCGAAAAAGCCCATGTTGGCGTCGTGGGTACTGAAGCCGCCGATCGCGATGGTGGAAAAGGCGTGGCAAAGCGCATCGAATCCCGACATGCCCGCAGCGGCATAGGCCAGCGCACACAGCACGGTCAGCGCGAGATATACGGTAAACAACGCCTTGGCGGTTTCTGTAATACGCGGCGTGAGTTTGCTGTCCTTGGTGGGCCCGGGGGTCTCGGCGCGATAGAGCTGCATGCCGCCTACGCCGAGCATGGGTAATACCGCCACGGCGACCACGATGATGCCGATGCCGCCCAACCATTGCAGCATATGCCGATAGAGCAGGATTGAGCGTGGCAGGCCGTCCAGTCCGACCATTACCGTTGCCCCGGTGGTGGTCAGTCCGGAGATCGATTCGAAGATAGCGTCCATGACCCCCATCTCCAAGGACTCGGTCAGGGCGAAGGGCAGCGCACCGAACAGGCCCAGGACGGTCCAGAACAGAGCTGTCACCAGAAAACCGTCGCGTATTTGCAGATCGCGATGAACGCCCTGTAGTGGGAGCCAGAGCATGAGGCCGGAAACCAGGGTAATTCCAAAGGCCGAAATAAAGCCGTTCACCGTATCGTCGTCCGCCAGCACGCCTACGAGTAGAGGGGGCAGCATGGTGACGCTGAACAGGGTCAGCAGCAGGCCTAGAATTCGCAGTGATACGCTAAGATGCATGGGCGCTCAGGAAAAGAAGCCAAAGCCCACGGCGAAGAGCTTCTCCACCGCGCCGATTTTTTTCTTGTCGACCAAAAACAGGATAACGTGATCGTCGCTCTCCACCAGCAAATCGTGGTGTGCGATCAAAACTTGCTCTTCTCGTACGATGGCGCCGATCGTCACGCCCTCCGGTAGCGCTATCTGATCGAGCTGGCGCCCGACCACCTTCGATGAGTAGGCATCGCCCCGGGCGATCAGTTCGATGGCCTCTGCGGCGCCGCGCCGCAGCGCATGGACGGCACTGATATCGCCCTTGCGCACGTGCGAGAGCAGACTGCCTATAGTGATCTCCTGGGGGGAGATGGCGATATCAATTTCATCACCGACCAGCTCCGCGTAGGCCGGGTTGGCGATCAGGGTGATTACCTTTTTTGCACCCATGCGTTTGGCCAGCATGGACATCATAATGTTTGATTCGTCGTTGTTGGTCAGCGCGCAAAACACGTCGGTACCTTCGATATTTTCCTCGCCGAGGAGGCCGGGCTCCGCGGCGCTGCCGCCGATAACAAGGGTGTGCTTGAGCTGTTCGGAGAGCTCCCGGCAACGCGGATAACTCTGCTCGATGATCTTCACGGAGAACTCATTCTCCAGGGACAGTGCGAGGCGCGCACCGATGTTGCCACCCCCGGCGATCATCACGCGTTTGTAGGGCTTGTCGGCCCGGCGCAGCTCCGCCATGACCTTGCGTATATGCTGGCGTGCGGCAATGAAAAACACCTCATCGTCGGCCTCGACAACCGTATCGCCCAGAGGAGTAATCGGCCGATTGCGGCGGAATATGGCCGCCACCCGCGTGTCGACCTTGGGCATGTGCTCGCGGATGGCGCTGAGCTGTTGGCCGACGATCGGCCCGCCGTGCACCGCGCGCACGGCAACCAGCTGTGCGCGGCCCTCGGCGAAATCCACTACCTGCAGGGCGCCCGGGTTGATGATCAGCTGGCGGATGGCATCGGTGATCAGCTGCTCGGGGCTGATGATGACGTCTACGGGAATGTGGTCCGGGGCAAACAACTGGTCCTGGTGGCGGAGGTAATCCTGGGAGCGAACCCGCGAGATTTTTTGCGGGGTACGAAAAAAGGTGTAGGCGACCTGACAGGCCATCATGTTGATTTCGTCGCTGTTGGTGACCGCGATGAGCATTTCTGCATCTTCGGCACCGGCATTCAGAAGTGTATCCGGGTGCGAGGCGCTTCCGACAACGGTGCCGATGTCGAGACTGTCCTTCAGGGCGCGCAGGCGCTCTGTGTCCGTGTCGACGATGGTTACATCGTTATTTTCGTTGGCGAGGTGTTCGGCGAGTGTGCCACCCACCTGACCTGCACCGAGGATAATGATCTTCATGCCGCCTGAGCCCTATCGCTGCGGTGGCTGCACATTAATGCATTCGCTTTTGCCAATACAGACTTGTTGCTACAAATAGTTACATGCATTCAACCGCCCGGAGCTCTCGCTGGTCTCAGCTATCAATTGTGCTGGTCGTTTCAGCCGTTTTTCCCAGCATCGCGAAGTACAGGCCGTCGGGGCCGTCCGTCCGGGGCAGTAGCTGGCGCCCGTGCGCACAGCCCTCGGATCCCGGCACCTCGAGCAGCTGTTCACTGGCGCCCGGGCATTCCGCCAGAAATGCGGCGATCACCTCGCTGTTTTCCTCGGGGAGGATCGAGCAGGTGATGTAGAGAAGGCGCCCGCCGTCCCTGAGTAGCGGCCAGAGTCCGCGCAGGAGCGCGATTTGCTGGCCCGCGAAGCCCGCTGCGTCCTCGGGACGCCGCAGAACCTTGATGTCCGGGTGGCGGCGTATGACTCCCGTTGCGCTGCACGGCGCATCGAGCATGATTGCATCGAAGAATCGACTTTCGCGGAGCGCGTCCGGGGGCGTTGCCCCGTCGGCACATAGCAGCGTTGCCTGCAGTCCCAGGCGGCTGAGGTTCTCGCGAACGCGTTCGAGCCGCGTTTCGCTGATGTCCATGGCCACAACATCTGTGCTGTCAGCTGTGCGCTCGAGCAGGTGGCAGGTTTTTCCTCCGGGCGCCGCGCAGGCATCCAGAATGCGTTCTCCGGCCTGCACCGCAAGCAGCGGTGCAGCCAGTTGCGCTGCCTCATCCTGGACGCTGCATAAACCCTCGGCAAAACCCGGTAATACCGTGACATCTACCGCTGCTTCCACGGTCAGGGCGTCCTCGCCGAGGGCGCCGGCGCGCGCCGCGATCCCGGCCTGCGCCAGGGTCTGCAGATAATCATCGCGCTGGCACAGTCTGCGGTTGACCCGCAGTGTCATGGGAGGGCGTTCATTGTTGGCGCTGACAATCTGCTCCCGCGCCGCGGGCCATGCCGCACCGATAGCGGACCACAGCCAGTCTGGGTGCGCAGCCCGGGCTGCCTCATCGAGTGCCTCATTGATGCTCGTCCCCTCGCGCAGGTAGCGACGCAGCACCGCGTTCAGCAGACCTGCAGCAGAGCGCTTGCCCAGCAGGCTCGCCGCATCCACCGTGGCGCTGACTGCCGCGTGCTCAGGAACCCGCATTTCTGCCAATTGGTAGAGGCCGATCAGCGCCAGGGCTTTGAGGACCCGCTCCCGCGCACGTATGGGTCGATCCAGGAGCTCCCGCAGAATGACATCGAGCCGCGGCAGATGCCGCAGCGTGCCGTAGCACAGCTCGCGGTACAGGGCGGCATCGCGCTCCCCTACATCCTTTTCATTGGCTTGCAGGGCGCGTTCAAGGGATTCTCCGCCGAGTACCGCCGCTACTGTTTTTGCGGCAGCGGCTCGTGGTTTTGCCCCGACTTTCAAGAGCTTCGATTCATAGGTGGTCTTCGTGGCCATGGGGTGCCCGCGGGATATTGCGGGTACAGGGGCGCTGCGCTCATTCGCGACTGGCACTGAAGTGCTGGCTCACGGCGAACAAATCCGCGTGGCCGCGCAGCAGCTCCGCGGTGTTCATGGCTCGCGAACCCGGTAGCTGCACCCGGTCCAGTACCAGTTCGCCATCGCCGCAGCTTACGGTAATTCCGTTTTCGTCCACATGGCTAATTTCTCCCGCTAGCGCAGTCCGACTGGCCGACTGCGGGCGCGCGCGCCAGATTTTGATGCGTTTGCCGTCCAAAAAACTGAAACAACCCGGTGCAGGGTTGAACGCGTTGATCCGTCGGGCCAGCACGGATGCCGGTTCGGTCCAGTCCAGTAGTGCCTCAGCTTTATCGATCTTCTTCGCGTAAGTTGCGCCCTCCTCGTCTTGAATCCGTGCGCTGGCCAGCCTCTGCGGGAGGTCGTTGAGAACCTCCAGCAACGCCTGGGGGCCCACCCCGGCAAGGGTCTCGTAGAGTTCGGTGCTGGTGGTTTGCGCCGCGATCGGGCAGTGACGCTGGCTCAGCATGGGCCCGGTGTCCAGTCCAGCGTCCATACACATAATAGTGACGCCGGTTTTCCGATCGCCGGCTTCGATCGCGCGCTGAATTGGCGCCGCACCACGCCAGCGCGGCAACAGGGAACCGTGCACGTTCAGGCAGCCATAGCGCGGAAGATCGAGTACGCGTTGCGGGAGTATTAGCCCATAGGCAACCACTACCAGCACATCGAGGTCCAGCGCGGTGAGTTGCGCCAGGGCATCGTCGCTGCGCAGAGTCGGCGGTTGTAGCACCGCCAGCCCGGCCGACTCGGCCAGGGTTTTTACCGCGCTGGGCCGCGGTTGCTTACCACGTCCCGCTGGCCGATCGGGCTGCGTGAGCACAGCGACCAGCTCATGAGCTGATTCCATTAGCGCGATCAGGTGTCGCGCCGCAAAATCGGGAGTACCGGCGAAAGCCAGGCGAAGTGTTGTCACCGGCGCCCTGCTCAGGCCTGCAACCGGTGCGCTTTCTCCAGCTTTCGACGGATGCGCTGCCGCTTGAGCGGCGAGATATAGTCGACAAACAGCTTGCCGTCCAGATGGTCAATTTCGTGCTGGAGGCAGATTGCAGCGAGCTCCTCCAGCTCCTCACTGAAGGCGCTGCCATCGCGACCGAGAGCGTCCACACGAACTCTCCGCGGGCGTCGCACTTCTTCATAGAAACCGGGCACCGACAAACAGCCCTCATCGTAGGAGCCCAGTGTGTCCTCAATAACAGTGATCGTGGGATTGATAAAGACGCGCGGCTGCTTACGCTCCTCGGAAACGTCCATCACCAGTATGCGCTTGTGAACGTTTACCTGGGTGGCCGCCAGGCCGATACCTGAGGCCGCATACATGGTTTCCAGCAGGTCGTCGACCAGCGCGCGCTCGCGGTCACATACCTCTGCCACGGGACTGGCCACGGTGCGCAAACGCGGATCGGGGAATTCAAGAATGTGGAGGACTGCCATCGATCATGCTTCTACCGTAGACTGCGCTAGTATAACGTGCACTCGGATGTGCGAATACAGCACCGGGATTTCAATAGCAGGGAGGTGAAGCCATGAGAGAACGGCGAATCGACAGCAGTCCGCGCCGGCTCACTCGCGCCCGCCGTGCCGCGGGCCTTGGCCTGTCGGTATATCTCACAGCCACAGTGCTGCTGTCCCTGGCGTTTAGCCTGGCCTCAGCGGCGCCCGCCTGGTCCCAGAGCCCGAGTGTTCGCGAAGATGCGCCGGAGGTTTATCTGGTCAAGAAAGGCGACACGCTCTGGGGCATATCCGATATGTTCCTTGAGGAGCCGTGGTTGTGGCCGGAAGTCTGGGATGTGAACCCACAGATCGACAACCCGCACCTTATCTACCCCGGCGACACGCTGTATCTGAGTTATGTAGACGGGCGCCCACGCTTGTCCATGCGCCGTGGTCGCGATGTCAAGCTCACGCCGAGCATGCGCGTGCTACCGCTGAATCTGGCTATTCCAGTGATCCCCCTCGATGAGATTGGTGCATTCCTTCTGCGTCACAGGATTCTTGATGAGGGCGCACTCAGTAACGCACCCTACGTGGTTGCCGGCGGACAGACGCACTTGATCTCCGCCAACGGCGATCGTATTTATGGCCGTGGTCGCTTCCCACAGAGTGAGCGTGCCTATGGCATCTACCG
Organism: Halieaceae bacterium; assembly: GCA_047635315.1. GTDB lineage: Bacteria > Pseudomonadota > Gammaproteobacteria > Pseudomonadales > Halieaceae > Congregibacter. Next base: position 19,883 of record JBLIIW010000014.1, read on the forward strand.
CGCTGGTGACGTGTATCGGGACCCGATAAGCCAGGAGATTCTCGGTTATCAGGCGCAGGATATCGGCAATGCACAGGCTGTCAGCAGTGTCGACGACCCGGTGGTCGAGCTGGAGATTACCCGGGTTACCGAGGAGGTGCGCATCACAGATCGGCTGCTGCCCCTTGAGGAGCGCGTGCTTGATGCGACATTTCAGCCCCGGGCGCCGGAGACGCGCATTGAAAATGCATTCATGATTGCCGTGGACCGCGGTGTCAGCCAGATCGGTACTACCGATATAGTGGTTCTCAATAAAGGCGTGCGGGAAGGGCTCGAGGTCGGCAACGTTCTGGCGATTTACCAGACCGGCGAGGTGGTTTTTGATCAGCTGGCGGCGGAAAACGTCCAGCTGCCCGATGTGCGCGCGGGGCTTGCCATGGTATTTGAAGTGTCGGAAAAGGCCTCTTACGCGATTGTCCTCAAAGCCAACCGCCCGCTGAAAGTGATGGACAAAGTTAAAAACCCCTGAGCTAAACTGCCCGGGTCATGGACGACTCGACACGCAACCACTATCTGACGCTATTGTCGTGGATGGGATCGCAGACCCGCGGTCTCGGCGACTTGCTGCTTGCCTGCGGCTCTCCCGGCGCACTGCTGGCGGCGTCCTCTACGCAATTATCTGCGCTGCCTGCGGCAACCGCCACCCGTCTTCGCCCGGCGCTGGATCATTGGCCACAGGCGCACCCGCGGTCGAGCGACCTGCGGTTGCAAGGTGGTGCCGAACACTTTATCCCCATAACAGACCGGCGCTACCCGCCCCTTCTTCGTCAGATACCCGATCCGCCACCCTGGCTGTTCTGTCGTGGGGACCCCGCTGTCCTGCCGCTTCCCGGCATAGCGATTGTTGGCAGCCGCCGCGCCAGCCTCGCTGGTCTACGAGTGGCGCGGGAGCTGGCCTCCGCACTTGCCGGCGCTGGTTACAGCATCTGTTCGGGGATGGCCCTCGGTATAGATGCGGCAGCACATGAGGGCGCACTGCAAAGGGGTGTCACCGTCGCTGTGCTTGCCGCCGGGCTGGACCGCCTGTACCCGGCCCGCCACAAACCACTGGCCGAGCGGATCGCCAGGCGCGGCTGTCTGCTGTCGGAGTTTCCGCCAGGTGCTGCGCCCCTCAAGCAGAATTTCCCCCGGCGCAATCGCGTTATCAGCGGCCTGGCCCAGGCAACCATTATTGTCGAGGCGGCGCTGCCCAGCGGTTCCCTGCATACCGCCGCGTCTGCTCTCGAGCAGGGTCGGGAGGTTTATGTTCTGCCGTGGTCCATCTACCACCCGCAGGGTGCCGGTTGTCTTCGCTTGCTGCGCGACGGCGCGCAACCGATAACCGCGATCGAAGACCTGGGCGCTATCTTTCCCGGCGTGCAGGGTGCAACTGCGCCGGGCAGCCCGCCGCCCCGCCCCGCTGGCGACGCCGGCAGGCTGCTCAGCCTGATCGGCGATGGGGCGTTGTCGGTGGAATCGCTGCACCGCGCCAGCGGTATTTCTGTGGGTCCACTGCTGGTGTTGCTTGGGGAGTTGGAGGTGGCTGGGTGGCTGCGACGGCAAGAGGGTTGTTATGTTTTTGCATTTGGCAAGCCTTGTCAGAATAACCGCAGTTGCTAGAATCCCCGGCCCACGCTCATTAACCGGTGAAAATGGCAGAAGCAACGACTTTCAGAATGCGCCAGTGCATTCGAGCACTCGCAGGCGGCGGCGTAATCGCCTGCCCCACGGAGGCCGTGTGGGGCCTCAGCTGCGACCCCTGGTCGCAGGAAGCCGTACTGCGCCTGCTAGCCCTGAAGGGGCGCCCCGCCGAGAAGGGGCTCATTCTCGTGGCGGCCGATGAAAGGCAGCTGGCTTTTCTCATCGATGATCTACCCGTAGCACTGCGAAAAAAGATGTCGATTTCCTGGCCCGGCGCGAACACCTGGCTGGTACCGCATCGCGGACGGGTACCGGCGCTGGTACACGGCCGACATGAGAGCGTGGCGGTGCGGGTGAGCGGCCATCCACTGGTGCGACAGTTATGTCGAAGCTGGGGCACCGTGTTGGTTTCGAGTTCTGCGAATCGGGCCGGTGCCCTGGCACCGCGCGACCTATTTGCCGTGCGTCGCTATTTCGCTGACGGACTGGATGCTGTGCTACCGGGTTCCGTGGGCTGCAGTGATCGGCCCTCCACCATACGCGATGTGTTTTCTGACCAGGTGCTGCGTGCCTGAGCCAGTCGGATCAGCCGTTCGCTCAGGAACAGAGCAGCGCCAGCGCATTTGCTGCTTGCGTACAACAGTACAAGAAGGATAAGCAGGAGTCCTGGAATGAGTGAACTTACGAAACCGGTCAAGGAATATCTCCTCGAACTACAGTCTTCGATTTGTGAAGGTCTGGCTGCGGAGGATGGCGCGGCCGACTTTATTGTCGACGAATGGGAGCGCCCGGAGGGCGGCAGCGGTCGCAGTCGGGTACTCAGTGGTGGCGCTGTGCTGGAAAAAGCCGGTGTTAACTTCTCCCATGTCATGGGTGAGAACCTGCCTCCGTCCGCGACTGCATCGCGGCCGGAACTCGCCGGTCGCAGCTACCAGGCGCTCGGCGTATCGCTGGTAATCCACCCGCGCAACCCCTATGCACCGACATCGCATGCAAACGTGCGGCTTTTCGTGGCGGAAAAGCCCGGCGAGGAGCCCGTCTGGTGGTTCGGCGGGGGCTACGACCTGACTCCCTACTATGGCTTTGAGGAGGATTGCGTGCACTGGCACCGCACGGCTGCGGATGCCTGCGCGCCATTCGGCGCCGAGGTCTACGACCGTTACAAGCAGTGGTGTGATGAATACTTCTATCTCAAGCATCGCGGCGAGCCGCGCGGGGTTGGTGGCCTTTTTTACGACGACCTGAACAGCTGGGATTTTGAGACCTGCTTTGCCTTCATGCGCGCCGTGGGTGATTCCTATCTGCCGGCTTATCGGCCTATCCTGGCGCGACGGAAGGACACGCCTTACGGGGAGAGCCAGCGTGACTTCCAGCTTCGCCGGCGCGGCCGCTATGTTGAGTTCAATCTGGTATTCGATCGCGGCACCCTTTTTGGCCTGCAGTCGAACGGCCGCACGGAGGCCATATTGATGTCGCTACCGCCGCTGGTGCGATGGGATTATGACTATCGGCCGGAACCCGGCTCCGAGGAAGCGCGGCTTAGGGATTACTTCCTGACCTCGCGCGACTGGTTGCAGCATGGGCAGGCGCAGGCCAACGCGGCGGCGGCAGCGGGGCAGAGCACGTGACTCGGCCCAAGCGTTTCGCCGTTTTTGGTAACCCGATCAAGCACAGTCGCTCGCCATTTATCCACGGCGCTTTTGCCAGTCAGAGCGATCTACGCCTTGAATACCGGGCGGTTCGCGTTGAAAGAGGCGATTTCTCGCGGGCCGCGAACGCCTTCTTTGCCAGCGGCGGGGCTGGACTGAATGTCACCTTGCCCTTTAAGGAGGAAGCGCATGCGCTCGCGGCGTCGCTAACCGCCCGCGCCGCTCGCGCCGGTGCGGTGAACACGCTGTGGCCGGATGAATCCGGCGCCCTGTGCGGTGATACCACCGATGGTGTCGGCCTGGTTCGCGATATGGTCGCCAACCTCGGCTGGCGGGTTCAGGGCAGGCGCGTTCTGATTGTCGGTGCTGGAGGCGCGGTGCGCGGCATCCTCGAGCCCCTCCTGCGCGAGCAGCCTCTGTCTGTGCACATCGTTAATCGTACGGTGGCGCGCGCGCAGGCCCTGTCGCAGGAATTCTCAACGCTAGGGGAAGTCAGCGCCGGCGGTTACGAGACGCTTTCAACGGAGCCATTCGATCTGCTGATCAACGCCAGCAGTGCGGGTTTGTCCGGTGATGCGCCGCTGTTGCCCGCGGGGATCCTGAGTGATCGCAGTTGTTGCTATGACCTTCTATACGGCGCAGAACCGACCCCCTTTATGCGCTGGGCGGCGCAGAATGCGGCTTGGGCGGTCAGTGATGGGCTCGGCATGCTGGTAGAGCAGGCGGCAGAGGCTTTTTACGTTTGGCACCGGCAGCGGCCTGAAACACGCCCGGTTATTCACGACCTCCGCGGGGTGCTGGCGGCGGCCGCCTGAACCACAAGGCCCGGCCCCGCAGAGCGTTACTAGAAGGTCCCTGGAGTCAGCGCAGCTGCGTCCAGTGCTGCGATGTGCTGATCTTTTAGTCTGACGTAGTTGCTGGCGCTGTAGCTGAAGAAATTCAGCTCCTTTTCGCTCAGGGGGCGCATTGCTTTTGCCGGGGTGCCGGCATACAGATAACCGCTCTCCAGGGTCTTTCCGGGCGCGACCAGAGCGCCGGCAGCGATCACCACCTGATCCTCAACCACAGCGCCATCCATTACGATGGCTCCCATACCTACCAGAATTCGATCACCCAGCGTGCAGCCGTGTAGCGTGGCATTGTGACCGATGGTGACCTCCGCGCCAATCGTCAGCGGCCAGCCACCGGGGTTAAAATCACTGGCATGGGTGATGTGCAGAACACTGCCGTCCTGCACGCTGGTGCGTGCGCCGACACGAATAGAATGCATGTCGCCGCGGAGAATGGCGCCGGGCCACACAGATACGTCATCGCCGAGCTCAACGTTGCCGAGTACGACGGCAGAGGGGTCTATAAGAACCCGATTGCCGAGTTGTGGCGTATGTCCCTGAAAGCTGCGCAGGCTGGTTGCAGTATAATGGGCGTGCACTTGGGGGCGCCTCCTCTCTTATGTATAAGTTCAACGGACAGGTTCAATGTGTATAAGAACTGAATGTGTAACAGTGAGCGTCTGCGGTCGGGATTGTGACCTGAAACCGCCCGCCGGGCCAGTGGCGGAAGTACGGACATGCGCCAGGAGGATTTTATGAGCACAGCAATGAGCGGGAATAATTCGAGACGACGCTTTATCGCCGGTGCGGTTTGTCCGCGCTGCAGCGCGATGGACAAAATTGTTGTCGATCTGGACAGCGATTGCCGCGAGTGCGTGTCCTGTGGTTTCAGTGAAGCCCGCTCACAGCTGAATGTGCCGCCCGCAGAGCCAGTTACCCGGGTCGGTCGAGCCGCAGCCCGCAGGGTTGAAACGGCGCCACAGGTGATTAACCTTGTTGATCCGAGGAAAGACAAAACCAGCGATTCTGACGACTGAGGTAGCGATAGCTCAGCGCTAGCGTTACACCGCGGGCTCCATTAAAGAGCGTGAATGCCAGCCACAAGCCGTGATTGCCCAGACCCATGAACAGATACCAGCTTGGCAGGTAGACGACCACAGCGCTGAATAACATAGTCAGCATCATGGCTCGTGTTGCCCCCGCACCGATGAACAGCCCATCGAGCAGATAGCTTGGCGCGGCGACAATCGGCAGTAACACCAGCCATATCCCCTGTGCCTGCATCACCGACAGTACCCCGGGTAAATCGGTCAGCAGCGGAAAAAGCCAGGGACGAGCAAGCAGGATGACGGCGCTTATGAGCAGTGCTGCCCCCGCAGACCACAGGCTGCAACGTATGCTGACCTCCCGGAAACGGATTCGGTCCCCGGCGCCCAGCGCTTCACCGGCGAGGCCCTCCGCCGCGTAGGCAAAGCCGTCGAGGGCGAAGGCCGCAAACAGCAGGAACTGCATCATTACGGCGTTTGCAGCCACCACATCGGCACCCAGTTTTTCTCCGGCGGCGGTAAAGAATGCGAAGGCAAACAACAGCGTGAGCGTGCGCATAAACAGGTGGAAGTTGCTCTGCAGCAGACGCAGGTAGGGCGCGGTCTTGCGCAGGGCTATCCAGAAATCCGCGCCCGGTCGCAGCACAAGTCTCGAGCGCAGCGCGAACAGGGCCATTGCCAGGCCCAGATACTCGGCGATCACCGTCGCCACGGCAGCGCCGGTACTCGCCATGTCCAGACCGAGGATAAAGAACGCATCCAGTGCGATGTTCGCCAGATTCGTGACGATCACGATGCGCATCGGCCAGCGCGTGTCCTGATGGCCGATAAACCAGCCCACTACCGTATAGGTGAGCAGTACCGCCGGTGCGCTGTACAGGCGCAGTGTGGCGTAGTTTTCAGCCGTTTCCCGTACCAACGTCTGCGGATTCATCGCAGCGAAACCCAGCGATAGAAGAGGCGTCTGCAGTAGTAGCAGCAGGCAGGCGATACTCAGCGCCAGCACCGCGGCGCGACCCAGGGCGAGCAGTGCGCGCGCCTCATCCCCTGCGCCGACGGCCCGGGCCACTTGCCCCGTCGTGCCCATACGCAAAAAGCTGAAGCCCCAGTAAAGAAAGGACAGTACCGCACCACCGATCGCAACCGCCGCCAGATGCGTGGAGCTGTCGAGGTGCCCCAGCAGCGCCGCGTCGACCAGCCCGAGCAGGGGAATGGAGATATTTGCCAGAATGGCTGGCCATGCGATAGCCCATATCTTGGTGTCTAGTGTGCCATTCATCGCTATATCTTGGGGTATGGGGCCTACGGGCGCCAGCTTTTACGGTACTTGTGCTAAAAGGCTTGGAAATCAGCGCCTTAGTAGGTTTATGGCGAGGCTTTCGCTATAATCCCGCGAACTCAGGGGGGTGCGGCAGTTTACTGCGACTACCACAACTCGCCGCAGACGCTCGATGTCAGGGATTTGCAGCACTGTTATACCTGGCAGGCCGGGCAAGAATACAACGTTGAATCCCTCTCCTGCGCGGGGCCTGCGGCAGATGTATTGTGTGAGCACTGAGTCGAAGGGCCAGACAGAGAAGACAGCAGAGACCAAGAAAACAAATGAAACAGCAAAGAACGCGGCAAGCAGATAGTTAGTAGATAGAAAGGCTCGATTGTTCGACAGTTCATTTCGATCTATTTTGACGGACCGTCGACACCAACTTATCCAGAACGTTAAACGGAGACCCGTAATGCAGGGATCATTCATCAACAGCTTGTTGGGTGGCCAAGATGGCAGTGTGCTACACAGATTGAGGCTCAGGGCCTCGCTGACTGCTATCGGGTTGCTGCTGCCGGGGCTTTCCCTGGCCACGGGCGACGCAAGCTCGATCAACATGCCGGCGGGCGTGACCGCCATTGGGCAGTCGATATACGACCTGCACATGATCATCCTCTGGATCTGTGTGGTGATTGGTGTCGCGGTGTTTGCCGTGATGTTCTACTCGATTATCTACCACCGTAAATCTCTGGGTGTTACGCCTTCGCAGTTTCACGAGAGCACCAAGGTGGAAATAGCCTGGACTGTGGTGCCGTTCATTATTCTGATCTCTATGGCGGTTCCCGCTACATCTACCCTGCTCGAAATCTATGATTTCGATGACGCTGAGCTGGATGTTCTTGTGACCGGTTACCAGTGGAAGTGGAAGTACGAGTATCTGGCTGAAGACGGTGAGAACGTGGCTTTTTTCAGCAACCTGGCGACGCCACAGTCGGAAATCTATAACGCGGCCGGCAAGGGCGACAACTATCTGCGTGAAGTGGATGAACCGCTGGTGATTCCCGTGAATACCAAAGTGCGATTCCTGATTACCGGAAATGACGTCATCCACTCCTGGTGGGTGCCTGAACTGGCCGTCAAGAAAGACGCAGTCCCCGGCTTTATCAATGAGACCTGGACCCTGGCAACCGAAGAGGGCACCTACCGCGGCCAGTGTGCGGAGCTCTGCGGCAAGGACCACGGCTTCATGCCGATCGTCGTCGAAGTGGTTAGTAAGGGTGAATATGCGAGCTGGATCGCCGATAAGCAGCAGGAAGCGGCACAGGTCAAGGAGCTTATGGCCCAGACCTTTAACATGGATGAGCTGATGGCCCGCGGCAAGACCGTTTATCAACGCGCCTGCCTGGCTTGTCACGGCGCCAAGGGCGAGGGCGGCGTAGGTAACGCGATCGCCGGATCTCCGGTTGCCACTGGCGAGCTCGGCGCGCACCTGAATATTGGTATTAATGGTGTACCGGGTAGCGCCATGCAGGCATTTGGTAGCCAGATCAACGACGTCGAAATGGCGGCGGTGATCACCTACCAGCGCAACGCATTCGGTAACAACATGGGCGATATGGTTCAGCCCATTGATGTATTCAATTACAAGAAGGGTTGAGGGGATAGTTAACGATGGCACACGGACCCGCTAAAGGCATCAGCCGCTGGCTGTTTACCACTAACCACAAGGACATCGGCACGATGTACCTGTGGTTCTCTTTCGCCATGTTCATACTCGGCGGCACCTTCGCGATGATTATTCGCGCGGAGCTGTTCCAGCCGGGAATGCAACTGGTGGAGCCGGCATTCTTTAATCAGATGACGACCTTGCACGGTCTCGTGATGGTCTTCGGGGCCATCATGCCGTCCTTTGTGGGGCTGGCAAACTGGTTGATACCCATGATGATTGGTGCGCCGGACATGGCGCTGCCACGCATGAACAACTGGAGCTTCTGGATTCTTCCCCCGGCATTTCTGATGCTTGCGTCGACCCTGTTTATGGAAGGTGGAGCGCCCGCATTTGGCTGGACCTTCTATGCGCCCCTGTCGACGACCTATGCCCCGCCGTCAGTCACGTTCTTTATTTTCGCCATCCATGTTCTGGGCCTGTCCTCGATCATGGGTTCGATCAACATCATTGCCACCGTTATGAACATGCGGGCCCCGGGCATGAGCTACATGAAGATGCCCCTGTTCGTATGGACCTGGCTGATTACGGCCTTCCTGCTGGTGGCGGTAATGCCCGTGTTGGCTGGCGCTGTGACCATGATGCTCATGGATATCCACTTTGGCACCAGTTTCTTCTCCGCCGCTGGTGGTGGTGACCCGGTACTGTTCCAGCACATCTTCTGGTTCTTCGGTCATCCCGAGGTGTACATCATTATTCTGCCGGCCTTTGGTGTCATATCGCAGATCATCCCGGCCTTCAGCCGCAAGCCACTGTTTGGCTACGACTCCATGGTTTACGCCACGGCATCGATTGCCTTTCTGTCCTTTATCGTCTGGGCACACCACATGTATACCGTGGGCATGCCGGTCGCTGGCGAGCTTTTCTTCATGTACGCGACCATGCTTATTGCTGTGCCGACGGGGGTGAAGGTTTTCAATTGGGTTACCACCATGTGGCGCGGCGCCCTGTCCTTTGAAACGCCCATGTTGTTCTCCATAGGCTTTCTGGTGTTGTTCACGATAGGTGGTTTCACGGGCCTGATGCTGTCGATCGCGCCCGCCGACTTTCAGTACCATGACAGCTACTTTGTGGTTGCGCACTTTCACTACGTGATGGTTGCGGGCGCGGTATTCTCAATGTCTGCCGCAGTGTATTACTGGTTGCCCAAGTGGTGTGGCCGCATGTACAACGAAACCATGGGCAAGACCCATTTCTGGGTTTCCTTTATCGGTTTCAACATCACTTTCTTCCCGCAGCACTTTGTGGGTCTGGCGGGTATGCCGCGACGTATTCCCGACTATTCGCTGCAGTTTGCGGACTTCAACATGATGTCCAGCATCGGCGCATTCATTTACGGGCTATCGCAGATTCTGTTCCTCTACAACGTTGTGGCCACCATTCTGGCGGGCAAGCCTGTGAGTGATGAGAAAGTCTGGGACGGCGCTGAGGGTCTCGAGTGGACAGTGGCTACACCAGCCCCTTACCACACCTTCGAGGTGCCGCCGAAGCTTGATCCTGCGCGCGCGCACGCCTAGAGAGCCGTATGATGGGAATGCCGCGACTCAGTGCTGACCCGACCATCGACACCGTCATCAAACTGGTGGCGGTTGCGGTGGGCATGTTTGCCTTCGTTTTTGTGGTGATGGTGCCGCTTTACGATGTTCTTTGTGACGCGTTGGGTATCAACGGCAAGACCTCTGGAGAGGCATACATTGCAGTACAGGCCGGTGTAGATGAGAGCCGGGAAATCACCGTGCAGTTTATCGCCAGTAATAATGCCGGGATGCCCTGGGAGTTTCGCCCGTCGCAGACCATGATGCGGGTACACCCGGGGGCGGCCAACGATACGGTTTTTTTGGCGCGTAATCCCATGCCCGCAGCGATGGTCGCGCAGGCCATACCCAGTGTTTCACCGGCGCGGGCTGCAGAATATTTTCACAAAACAGAGTGTTTTTGTTTTAACCAGCAGCCGCTTGCGGGCCGCAGCGCTACGGAGATGCCGCTGCAGTTCATAATTGATCGCGACCTGCCGGCAGATATTCGTACTATCACCTTGTCTTACACCCTGTTTGACGTAACGGACATGGCGAGCAGCGCCGTCGCTGCTCGCTGATCGCTGTCGGTCAAGGGGGACCGACAGCACAAGCGGAGAAGAAGTAATGTCAACGCAAACTTCCAGTGAGTACGAAAAGTACTACGTACCTGAGAAGAGCTCGATGGCCGTTATGGCCACTATCGGGCTGATACTGAGCATTTTTGGTGCCGCGAGCTACATTAATGGCCTTACCTTTGGTGAGCCCGGTGAAGCATCGCCGACCATTCTTTACATAGGGCTGTTCTTTTTTTCGGCTACGCTGTTCATCTGGTTCCGCACGACGGTACGGGAAAACATGGCGGGTATGGCCAGCGGGCAGCTCAAAAAGTCCTACGTGCTCGGCATGTACTGGTTTATTTTTTCCGAGGTCATGTTTTTCGCGGCTTTTTTCGGCGCCCTCTTTTACCTGCGTAATCTGAGCGGACCCTGGCTGGGTAGCGAAGGTGAAGGCGGGCGAATGAATTACTTGTTGTGGGAAAGCTTTCAGTTCAGCTGGCCCATGATGCAGACACCGCAGGAGGCGGTGGGCGGCGCCGCCAGTCAGCTAATTGCCAACAATGGCGCTTTTAAGAGTGCCGAGACCAGCATGGCTTTTGCGGCAGCGCACGCCTGGTGGGCATGGCTTCCCCTGTGGAACACAATCATTCTGTTGTCCTCGTCTTTTACTGTGCATGTGGCGCACACAGGGCTGCTCAACGGCAACAAGAAGCAGTTCAACAAGTGGCTCGGGATCAGTGTTGCCATGGGGGTCGTCTTTCTGATTCTGCAGGTCGCCGAATACCGGGAGGCATACCTGCACTTTGGTCTCACCCTGAACTCAGGAACCTACGGTTCTACCTTCTTTATGTTGACCGGATTCCATGGTTTCCACGTGTTTATGGGGATGAGCATGCTCGCTATCCAGCTGTACAGATCAGTGCGTAATGATCATTTCACGGCGGGCGATCATTTTGGCTTTGAGGCGTCGAGCTGGTACTGGCACTTTGTTGACGTGGTCTGGGCGTTCCTCTTCCTATTCGTATACATCCTCTAGCAAGTCACGGAGTATCCTGCATGGGGGCTCCACCGGGGCCGCCATCCCAGGGATTCTGATGGCCCAGCTGGCCGGAAGCAATTCCATAGATAATCAGTCCTATTAATCCCACAGCCATACACAGCCGTACACCTAGCGAGTTAAGGGTGCGGCGGCGCGTCTTGTCGCCCTGGTCAGCCATCAGGAAATACAAACCGCTGACCAGACTGGCGACCAGCAGGATCATGAGCAGCACGATGAGAAATTTGAGCATGGTGGACCTTCTCGGGAAGCAGTGGCGGCAGTATAGCGAAACCGGGGCCGCGGCCCCGGGCGAGGAGGGTTGAACATGCGGCGCCTCGAGCTCGATCTCGAGTGGCGTATGACCCTCCTTACTGTCCTCTTGCTGCCCATGTTGGTTGCTCTGGGATTCTGGCAATTACAGCGTGCGGATGAGAAACGCGAGCTGGCCGAGCGCTACAGCCAGCGGGCCGCGCAGGCACCGGTTAGTCTGGCGGCGCTGCGGGATGCGACATCGACCCCCCATGAACGCGCGTTCCGGCGCGTGTATGTAAGTGGTCACTTTGTACCTGAGGTAGTAATACTGCTGGATAATCAGGTCCGCGATGGACGCTATGGACAAGATGTCCTGGCCCTCTTTGAGGATCGGGAGAGCGAGTTCACCGTATTGCTGAACCGTGGCTGGGTGCCCGCTGATCCGGCCAGACGCAGCCTGCCGCAGCTAGAGGTGCCCACCGGGGAGATTGCGTTGCTGGCGCGGGTTTACGTTTCCCCGGGAGAGCCCTATCTTCTCGCGGAAGAAAACTTCGGCGAGGTGACATGGCCCCTGCTCGTCCAGAGCCCGAGCTCCGGGGCACTGCGCCAGGCACTGCAGACGCGGATTGATACGCCGCTTTTTCCCCAGCAGCTGCGCCTCGCCGCCGACGCAGAGCACGGTTTTCGCCGGGACTGGCCGGTGGTCAATGTGTCACCGGAGAAACATCAGGGCTATGCGCTGCAATGGTTTACCATGGCTGCCGCGCTGTTGGTCTTCTTTTGTTTGCGCAGCAGTAATCTTGCGGCGGTGCTGCGCAGTACCCGAAAAGACGATTAATAAAGGAAATGCGACCCTTGGACCCCATATCGACACAATCTGCCCCCCAGCAGCCTAGTGCCCCATCCGTCGGGAACGGCCGACGTGTGCTGCTGCTGATCGCCGGCATCCCGTTAATTGTCGTGCTCGCCGCGAGCTGGATGTGGTATTTCGTGGCCAACGGCGATCTCGATGTAGTCGACGCCCTGGGGACAGCCAATCGTGGGCAGCTGGTGCAGCCCCCCCGGCAGGCCATGGAAGGTGGATGGACCAACGCCGGCGGTGAACCGTTTGCTCCCACCTCGCAGGCCCTGTGGACCCTCGTTGTTGTGCAGCGCGGCGCGAACTGCGACGCACGCTGTGAGCAGCGTCTGTATGAGACGCGCCAGATCCATATGGCTTTAGGTAAAGGTATGGGTCGTGTACAGCGGGCTTTGGTTACTGACACAAGTTTTGGCGATCTTCGGTTTACGGCGCCGAATCTCAGCGACGGTCGTGATGTGCCAGAAGATTTTCCCGCCTACCTGCGCCTCGAGCAGCGCGGCATGCAGGTGTGGCTCGCCCCGGCCGCGGCTATGGATACCCTATTTGTCGAGCAGCGTGATAATGCGGACAGTTGGTACCTGATGGATCCCGCCGGCTGGATCATGATGCGCTATGACCCCTCCATCAGCTACAAAGGCGTGATCACCGATCTCAAATTCCTTATCAAGAACTCCAATGGTTGACTCTGCAGCCGTGAGCAGCACGCCGCTACCCGAACGCGCAAGCTGGCGGGATTACCTCGAACTTACCAAGCCCGTTGTGGTTGCGCTGATGATCCTTACCTCGGTCATTGGCATGTGTATGGCGGTGTCCGGATGGGTGCCGCTCGATGCGCTGATATTGGGGAATCTGGGTATCGCCTTGTGCGCCGGTTCAGCGGCGGCTGTTAACCATGTGATAGACCAGGGCATTGACCAGCGCATGGCGCGAACGCGCAACAGGCCCATCGCCAAGGGACGCTTGAGCAATAGGGGTGCCATCGTTTTCGCCAGCTGCCTCGGGGTTCTGGGCATGGCGATTTTGCTGATCTGGGTGAACGCGCTGACCGCCTGGCTGACCTTGGCCTCGCTGGTGGGCTACGCCTTCATTTATACACTGTTTCTCAAGCGCGCCACGCCGCAGAATATCGTCATTGGTGGGCTGGCGGGCGCCGCTCCCCCGCTGCTTGGCTGGACGGCGGTGACTGGTGAGGTGCACGGGCATGCGCTGTTGCTGGTGCTGATAATCTTTGCCTGGACGCCCCCGCACTTCTGGGCCCTGGCGATTCATCGTCGCGAAGAATACGCCCTGGTCGATATACCGATGCTACCGGTGACCCACGGTGTGCGTTTTACCCAGCTGCATATCCTGCTGTACACGATTCTTATGTTCCTGATCACGCTGCTGCCGTTTGCAACGCGCATGAGTAACTGGCTGTATCTCGCCGGCGCGGTTGTTCTGGGTTTGCGCTTCCTCTACTGGTCTATCGAAATTATCCGCGAGAAAAACCCAAACGCGCCGATTCTTACCTTCAAGTTTTCCATCACCTATCTGATGCTGCTGTTTTTGCTCATGCTCTTGGATCACTATCTGTTGCCGCTGCCCCAGAGCCCCCTGTGATGGAAGCCAGGCAGCGCCGCGGTGTGCGGCTGACCGTTGCAGCAATTCTTGTGTTCATGCTGATTGTGGTGGCAGGCTTTGTGCACCGAATCGGCCAGCCACGGCTGATGTCGGCTGGCGAGTTGCAGGCCAATGGTCTGTACCTACTGGACTCGCCGCGAGATATTGGGGACTTTTCCCTGCTGGACCATCGTGGCAACAGTTTTCTCCCGGCGTCTCTGGAGGGCCACTGGACCCTGGTGTTTTTCGGCTTCACCAACTGTCCTGATGTGTGCCCCACGACCATGGCATTTCTCGATCGCTTCCTGGGTGAACTCGAGGGAACAGAGGCTGAGGCCACGGCGGTGGTGATGGTCAGCGTGGACCCGGCTCGCGATACGGTCGATCAGTTGGCCAGTTACGTCCCGTATTTTAACGCCGACTTCAGCGGCGTTACCGGCGATTTTCTGGATCTGTTTCGCTTTGCAACCAACCTCAATACACCCTTTCGCAAGGTGCCCGGCCAGGGCGCGGATTATCAGGTAGATCACAGCGCCAACGTGGTACTGATCAACCCGCGAGGGGATTATCATGGCTTCTTCAGGGCGCCCCTGGACCTGGCCAAGATGAAGGTCACCTACCGGGCCGCGCGTTATCTCTGGGATCACTGATATGGCGACAGTTCCGCCGCTGGTGCTGGTCGACGGCTCTTCGTATCTCTATCGGGCTTTCCATGCGCTGCCAGCGCTGACCACCTCCGCAGGGGTAAATACCGGCGCGGTACGCGGCGTCATCAGCATGCTCAGACGCCTGCAGAAGGATTACCCCGAGAGCGTTATCGCCGTGGTCTTCGATGCCAAGGGCAAGACCTTTCGCGATGATATTTACCCGGACTACAAGGCCACTCGCCCGCCCATGCCGGACGAACTGCGTGAGCAGGTCGAGCCTATTCATAGCATTGTCCGCGCCATGGGGTTGCCGCTGCTATGCGAGCCCGGGGTGGAAGCAGACGACGTTATCGGCACCCTCGCTCGGCAGGCCAGCGCAGCCGGAGCTTCAGTGATCGTGTCTACCGGCGATAAGGATATGGCCCAGCTGGTGAATGACCGGGTTACCCTGGTAAATACCATGAATGACACGGTTATGGACGAGCAGGGGGTGATCGATAAGTTTGGTGTTCCCCCCTCCCTGATTATTGATCTGCTGGCCCTGCAGGGGGACAAGGTCGATAACATTCCCGGCGTAGCAGGCGTAGGCGAGAAAACCGCCCTTGGTTTGCTGCAAGGCCTGGGTGGACTGGATGCGATCTATGCATCCCTGGACCAGGTTGCCACCCTGGCATTTCGCGGTGCTAAAACCATGGCCGCCAAGCTCGAGAAAGAGCGCGACAATGCCTATTTGTCCTACCGGCTGGCGACGATCGTCCAGGACCTTGAGCTGTCACTTGCCTATGCGGACCTCGCGCGGGAAACACCCGATCACGGCGTCTTGTTGGCGCAGTTTCGCGAGATGGAATTTCGTGGCTGGAGTGAGGAACTGGAGGCCGCGGGTGGAGAACAGCCTGTGCCTGAGA
>JBLIIW010000015.1:0-34686 GCA_047635315.1 Halieaceae bacterium
CGCGAAACAGCTGGTTGTAGTTGAAGGTCAGTTCTGCGCTGTCAAAGTCCGGCTGGTCCGCCTGCTCGTCGAAACCGCTGTACAGATAGAACACGCGTGGCTCCAGAGTCTGCAGTACCCCGCGTCCGCCCAGACGAGTACTGCGCTCAAAGAATAGTCCCCCGTCCAGACTGACCAGCGCCGAGGTTGCTCCCGGCCTGTCATCCAGCGCTTCCGCCTGACGATCCAGCTGGTAGTCGAGAATGCGGTACTTGGCGGTGGGGCGCAGGAATCCATGGTCCCAGTTCATGGGGTAGTTAACGCCGGCCTCCGCATACAGGCGCTGACCCGTGATCAGATCCGAGTCCGTGTCGAAGTTGGAGTACTGCACCATGCCGAGCGGGTTCAGGGCGAATGGGGTGGCAGCCCCCCGGTACTGGGCGGTTATCTGCGGCAGTTTCTTATAGTCATTGCGGATGTCTTCGGCCAGAGGCTGGAACTGCTGCGCCTGCAGGTTGATCAGCCATTGATCGCCGAGGTAGTCGACCTGCCCGAGCTGTAGCAGGTTCACATCGCGCCGCGAATCCAGGCGTGAGGTCTCCATGTCGCGGATCAGACTCGTATCGGACACTCGCGAGTAATTGATTTGCGAGCGCCAGCGCTGCGAGTACAGACCCTTCTGTTGCACAGTTGCCAGCCAGCGTTTGCTGTCCTTTTCCTCCGGGAAGTCGCTGGCGTATTGCTTGTCATCTCCTATATAGCTACCGCCAATCGCCCAGTCGCCGTTCTGCGAGTCCAGATAGCGACCTCTGAACTCATGATTGAGGCCGCGCTGGCCAATATAGCGCGGGGAATAGAGCAGGTCGTAGTTGGGCGCGAGATTCAGGTAGATGGGCACACCGACATCCAGGCCCCCGCGGCTGTCGCTGCCCACGGCCGGGAACATCAGGCCGCTGCGACGCCGATCATCGAGAGGAAAGCTTATCCAGGGTGTGTAGAAAATCGGATAACCGCCGGCCCGCAGGGTGGCATCCCGCGCCACGCCCACGCCTTCCTTCAAATTGAGTTCCAACTGCCCGGTGACCAGCAGCCAATCATCATTGTCTGGCGCGCAAAAGGTCATGGCGCCTTCCTCGATGCGGATCATTTCCTCCGCGTCGCGGGATAGTAGTGTCGCGCTCCCGCGCAGGTGCTGCTCGTGCAGGAGGAAGACGCCGTTCTCCATCTGCGCCTCGCCGGTACGCGAGTAGAACTGGCCGCGCTCGCCGCGCAGGAGCACACCTGGCTCGCGCAGTTCGATATTGCCCTCGAGGGTTCCGGTGCGCGACAAGCGATCGATGCTGGCTTCGTCGCTGGAGAATTCCCGGTAGCCCTGGGTGACTTCGACGCCACCGGATAGGCGCACGGTATTACCCTCCAGCTCTGCCCTGCCGGCTCGCGCCTCAATCGGCGCCATATTCGGGTCGCTGCCGGGTCCGGTCGGTGATGAGGCGTCAGCCTGTGGATCGAGGTAGCGCCCTCCGCAGAGTTGGCAGCGCAGGTTTTGCTGATCGGTGGGAACCGACTTCAGGGGCTGCCAGTCCAGCACGGCGCCAGGCGGCACCGGCTCCTCAGTCAGCTGCTCGCTCTGTGGCTGCGCCAGCACAGCGCTGCTCAAGGGAGACAGAAGTAACAGGGCGAACAGCCAACCGGTGCCTGTGCGTGCGAGGCTGCACAGGAGCGCAGGCATCGCGTACCATCCGCGACCGCGCTGCGGCGACCGACAACCATGTCTTCGGAGATAGGGAACCGCTGCGCGCATGCATTTTGGCTGTAGCGTAATGAGGCGCGCATAATAAAGCATCCTCGGCCCGCTCGTCAGGCGTGTTGAAGACGTTCCGGCCTTCAGCATTACATCAACCCGGATACCAAGGTAGCGATGGCAGCGACAATCACAGCCGACCGGCAGGTCGCAAGAGAGAATGAATTGACCGCGTGGTTCGCGAGCCTGCCTATGGGTGGCCGTGCACAGCTGCGGGCGGTGGCGGGTGACGCGAGCTTCAGGCGCTATTTTCGCAGCACCGCGGGCGCGCACAGCGTCGTGCTCTGCGACGCGCCCCCGGAGACCGAAAAGAACGCCGAGTTCCTGCGCATTGCAACGGCCATGGCGGCGGCCGGGGTGCGCGTGCCCCGGGTGCTTGCGTTTGATCTGGAACGTGGCTTTCTCTGTCTCGAGGACCTCGGCGATCAACTGCTGTTGCCCTTGCTGAACGAGCAGTCCGGCGAGATGTATTACCGGCGGGCCATGGCGATGCTGGCTGATCTGGCGATGGCCCCGCCCGCACCCTTTGCGCTGAGCGACTATGACCGGGCGCATCTCGCACGGGAGATGGCGCTGTTTCCCGAGTGGTTTTGTGGGGGACTACTGGGCATGGATGATGGGGGGGAGGGAGCCGCCTGCTTCGCGGCGCTACAGGAGGCTCTCTGCGAGCGCGCCCTGGGGCAAACGCAGGTCGTTGTGCATCGCGATTTCCATGCCCGCAATATCATGGTGCTGGCGGACGGCGCCCTCGCTGCGATCGATTTCCAGGATGCCGTGTACGGTCCTGTTACCTACGATCTGGTGTCGCTCCTGCGCGACTGTTACATCCGCTGGCCCGCGCACAAGGTGCGCCACTGGGCGTTGCTACACCGTGATGAGCTGCGCGAACGGGGCCTTGTAGTCAGCGCGAAGGATCATGAGTTCCTCGCCGATTTCGACTGGATGGGCCTGCAACGGCACATCAAGGTGCTGGGCATCTTCGCGCGCCTGTTCCTGCGCGATGGCAAGGATGCCTACCTCGCCGACCTGCCGCGGGTTATTGCCCATGTACGCGATGTGCTGGCGATCTATGGCGAGGTGCCCGCCCTGGCCGACTTTGCCCGCTGGTTCGACAACGCCCTGCTGCCGCGGATTCGCGAACAGCACTGGTACCGGTCGTGAGGGCGATGCTGCTGGCGGCCGGTAAGGGCGAGCGTATGCGACCTCTGACTCTGGATACGCCCAAACCCCTGCTCAGCGTCGCCGGGCGACCGCTCATCGAGCACCATATTCGCCGCCTCGCGGCGGCGGGCCTGCGTGAGATCGTCATCAACGTATCCTGGCTCGGGCAGCGCATCATCGCGTTCTGCGGCGACGGCAGTCGCTGGGGCGTGGATCTGCAATTCAGTCAGGAGGATCAGCCTCTGGAGACGGCGGGGGGGATCGTGCAGGCGCTCGAGCTTCTGGGCGACCGCCCGTTCCTGGTGGTCAACGCCGATACCTGGACCGACTATCCCTTTGCAGAGCTGGCCGGCCGATCCCTGGGGGCCCGCGAAGCGCGGTTGGTACTGGTGGATAATCCCGAGCACAATTTGCCCGGCGATTTTTCCCTGCGGCCACCGCGGGTGCTGGCGCGGCTTGACGAGACACTCACTTTTGCGGGGATTGGTCTGTATGATCCGAGCTTTTTTAGTGCCTGCCGTCCGGGCCCACAGCCGTTGCTGCCCCTGCTAGAGGTGGCGATTGCTGAGGACCGCCTGCTGGGCGAGCGCTACGGCGGCCAGTGGACGGATGTGGGTACGCCCGAGCGGCTCGCGGAGCTCCGGCGGCAACATCCAGCGACGACCGGCAAAAACGACAGACAGTAGCGACATACAGCAGCCACGGGAGCAGCTATGAACGACTATCTCATCGCACCATCGATTCTTTCCGCCGATTTCGCGCGTCTCGGCGAGGAGGTGGACAATGTGCTCGCCGCCGGTGCCGATATCGTGCACTTCGACGTGATGGACAATCACTATGTGCCCAATCTTACGATTGGACCCATGGTCTGCGAGGCACTGCGTAAACACGGCATCACGGCGCCTATCGACGTGCACCTGATGGTCGATCCGGTGGACCGGCTGATCGGCGATTTTGCCGCGGCCGGAGCCAGCTATATCACCTTTCATCCCGATGCATCGACGCACGTGGACCGCTCCCTGCAGCTGATCCGCGAGGCGGGCTGCAAGGCCGGACTGGTCTTCAATCCACACATGGGTCTGGATGTGCTGAGTTATGTGATGGACAAGGTCGATATGGTGCTGTTGATGTCCGTGAACCCGGGTTTTGGCGGCCAGTCCTTTATACCCGGTACGCTGGGCAAGCTGCGCGAAGCGCGCGCACTCATTGATGCTTCGGGCCTGCCCATTCGTCTGGAAATCGACGGCGGCGTGACGCCCGATAATATCGCTGAGATTGCCGCCGCTGGTGCGGATACTTTTGTTGCCGGCTCGGCGATTTTTCGGCAGCCCGACTACGCCGCGGTGATTGCGCAGATGCGCGCGGCCCTTGCCAACCAGGCGGGCGCGGCTACAATGCAGGCATGAACACTGGAGATCAAACAGGCATTGCGCGCCCGCTGGCTGCCGGGACGCGATCTGTGCGCGAGATCACGCGCTGGCGATGGTGAGGCACGCGCTTCTCTGATCCGGATTTTTGGCGACGCGCCAAAAACATCCTTAGCCGCTACTCCAGGAATAACACATGACAGCTGACAGATTTGCGGCTTTCGCCGCGCAGGGCTTTAACCGCGTGCCCCTGCATCGCGAAGTTCTCGCTGACTTCGAAACCCCGCTCTCCACCTATCGCAAGCTCGCCGAGGGTCCCTATTCCTATCTCTTTGAGTCCGTTGAAGGCGGCGAGAAATGGGGTCGTTACTCGATCATCGGCCTGCCCTGTAGCGAGCTGATCCGTGTCTACGGCCAGCGCGTGGAAACCTGGCGCAAGGGCACATGCTGCGCCACTGAGACTGTTGCGGATCCGCTCGATTTCGTGGAGCGCTATCAGCGCAGCTTCTCCAGCCCGGTGCAATCTGAGCTGCCGGTTTTTCACGGCGGTCTGGTCGGCTACTTCGCCTATGACGCGGTGCGTTATGTGGAGCGCCGGCTGGCCGACAGCTGCCCGCCGGACGAGTTGGGAACGCCGGATATCCTGTTGATGCTATCCGAGGAGGTGTTGGTTTTTGACAATCTGGCGGGCACCCTGCGGGTGGTCGTCAACGCCGATCCGAGCGTGGAGGGCGCTTACGCGGCCGCCGTTGCTCGACTCGACGAACTGGTTGCGGCGCTGCAGGCACCGTTGGCACCGCTGCCACCGGTTTCTCTGCTGGGCGGTGATGGTTCGGCCCTGGAGGCGCAGGCCCGCAGCAGCCTGTCGC
Organism: Halieaceae bacterium; assembly: GCA_047635315.1. Classification (GTDB taxonomy): domain Bacteria; phylum Pseudomonadota; class Gammaproteobacteria; order Pseudomonadales; family Halieaceae; genus Congregibacter. The sequence continues at coordinate 5,178 of JBLIIW010000015.1, forward strand.
GGGCCGAGTACGAGGCGGCCGTGGAACGCGTCAAGGAGTATGTGCTGGCTGGCGATGTGATGCAGGCGGTGCCTTCGCGGCGCATGAGCGTGCCCTTCGACGCCCCGGCCCTCAATTTGTATCGCGCCCTGCGCAACCTCAATCCCTCTCCGTATCTTTATTATCTCGATCTGGAGGACTTCCAGGTGGTGGGGTCCTCCCCGGAGATTCTGGTGCGTGCGCAGCGCGGTACGGTCACCGTAAGGCCGATTGCCGGGACCCGGCGACGCGGTACCAATGAGGCCGAGGATGAAGCGCTCGAGGCCGAACTGTTGGCGGACCCCAAGGAGATCGCCGAGCACCTTATGTTGATTGATCTGGGACGCAATGACGTCGGGCGTATCGCCAAAACCGGCACGGTGACGCTGACTGAAAATATGGTGGTTGAACGCTACTCGCACGTGATGCATATCGTTTCCAACGTGGACGGACAGCTGCGCGATGACTGCAGCGCCATGGATGCCCTGCGCGCCGCACTACCGGCCGGTACGCTCAGCGGCGCGCCGAAAATCCGTGCCATGCAGATCATTGATGAGTTGGAGCCCGTCAAGCGGGGCATCTACGGCGGCGCTGTCGGCTATTTGTCCTGGGCCGGTGATATGGATACGGCGATTGCCATCCGTACGGCGGTTCTGCAGGGCGGTGAGCTGCACATCCAGGTCGGCGCCGGGGTCGTAGCCGATTCCGTGCCGGCTCGCGAGTGGCAGGAAACCCTGGACAAGGCGCGCGCGATCCTGCGCGCGGCGGCCATGGTGACAGCCGAAGACACCGGCATGGGGCACACATCATGCTGCTGATGATCGATAACTACGACTCGTTCACCTACAACGTGGTGCAGTATCTGGCGGAGTTGGGCGCCGAGGTACAGGTGTATCGCAATGACGAGATCAGCCTCGATGAGATCGAGGCTCTGGCCCCGGAGCGTATCGTCATTTCTCCCGGGCCCTGCACGCCCTCACAAGCCGGCATCTCCATGGCCGCCATAAGCCGCTTCGCCCCGCGTTTGCCGCTGCTGGGCATCTGTTTGGGACACCAGAGCCTCGGGCAGGTCTACGGTGGCGAGGTAGTGCGCGCGCGGCGCGTCATGCACGGCAAGACCTCGGCAATTCATCACGGCGGCGAGGGTGTGTTCAGTGGGCTCCCCTCACCCTTCACGGCGACCCGTTACCACTCTCTGGTGGTGGCGCGGACTGGGCTCCCCCAGGCATTGGAAGTGACGGCCTGGACCGTCGACGAGGCCGGTGAGATCGATGAAATTATGGGACTTCTACACCGGGAAACCGGCGCGGAAGGCGTACAGTTTCACCCGGAATCGGTATTGAGCGAACACGGGCACGCCCTGCTGCAGAATTTTTTGCAGCAGCCGACAGAGCGGAGTTAAAGCATGGATATTCAGCAGGCCCTGGCCCGCGTTGTTGAGCGGGAAGATCTTGAACAGGACGAGATGGGCGCGGTAATGCGCCAGATCATGTCTGGCGATGCTACGGACGCGCAGATCGGCGGCCTGCTGGTGGCCCTGCGCATGAAAGGCGAAAGCATTGCCGAAATTGCCGGTGCCGCAGCGGTCATGCGTGAGATGGCCACACCGGTAAAGGTGCAGGGCGAACACCTGGTGGATCTGGTGGGCACCGGCGGCGACGGTGCCAATCTCTTTAACGTGTCCACCGCCGCCTGTTTTGTCGTGGCGGCCGCGGGTGCCAGGGTTGCCAAGCACGGCAACCGCTCCGTATCCAGCAGCAGCGGCAGCTCCGATGTGCTGGAAGCGCTGGGCGTGCCCCTGGATTTGTCGCCGGAGCAAGTGGCCAGATCGATCGAGGAGGTCGGTATCGGCTTTATGTTTGCACCGGCCCATCACAGCGCGATGCGCCATGCGGTGGGGCCGCGCCGGGAGCTCGGTTTGCGCACGCTGTTCAATATGCTCGGCCCTCTCACCAACCCGGCTGGCGTGAAACGGCAGTTGCTGGGCGTATTCAATGCCGACCTCTGTGAACCTCTGGCCTACGTACTCAGGGAGCTGGGTAGCGAGCACGCGATGGTGGTGCATTCACAGGACGGTCTCGATGAAATATCCATTGCTGCGCCCACGCAGGTTGCGGAACTGAAGAACGGCGAGGTGCATTGTTACCAGATTGATGCGGCCAGTTTTTCCCTGGGCGCTGACAGCCTCGATGGGCTGGTAGTCGACAGTGCCAAGGCCTCGGCGACACTGATTCGCGCCGCTCTGGCCGGCGATGAGCGGGCGGCCAGTGCGCAGCGCATCATTGCTCTCAACGCCGGAGCGACGATTTACGTGGCCGGTGTGGCCGGGAGCCTCGCGGATGGGGTCGCGCTGGCCGAGGATCTGTTGTCCACCGGTCAGGCCGCAGAAAAACTGAAGTCTTTCGTGGACTTCACCCAGTTCATGCGCGCACAGAATCACGGGTAGTGGCAAACATGCAAGACAGTGTAAGCGGCGGCGAGAGCGCCTCAGTCAGTATCCGGGATACGGCCCGCATACCGGATGTGCTCCTGCGCATTCTGGCGCGCAAGGCCGAGGAAGTCGCTGAGCGGCGACGGCAGCGTCCCCTGGGTTCCCTGGAACGCGATATCCAGGCCGCCGGCCCCCTACGCGGCTTCAGCGCCGCGCTGCAGTCGCGCGTGGCCGCTGGCCATGCCGCCGTGATTGCCGAGGTAAAAAAGGCCTCGCCGAGCAAGGGCGTGATTCGCGAGGACTTCGAGCCCGCACTGATTGCCAGTCAGTACCAGCAGGGCGGCGCGACCTGCCTGTCCGTGCTCACGGATCGGGATTTCTTTCAGGGCAGCGAAGCGTATCTGCGCGCGGCGCGCGGCGCTTGTGATCTGCCGGTTCTGCGCAAGGATTTCACCGTCGACACCTACCAGGTTGCCGAGGCGCGCTACATCGGCGCGGACGCGATTCTGCTTATTGTGGCGGCTTTGGAGCCGGCTCAGATGCTCGATCTGGCGGCCGCGGCCCGGCATTACGACCTCGATGTACTGGTCGAGATTCACGATCGCGCGGAGTTGGAGATCGCCCTGAATCTGTCGACCCCGCTGTTGGGTATCAATAACCGCAATCTCCGTGATTTCAGTACCAGTCTGGATACTACCCTGGACCTGCTGCCGCACATTCCCGCTGGCCGCCTGGTGATCACCGAGAGTGCGATCCACCAGCGCCAGGACGTCGCGCGCATGCGCGCGGCGGGTGTGGCGGCTTTTCTGGTGGGAGAGGCGTTTATGCGCGCCGAGGATCCCGGCGCCGCGCTCGGCGAATTGTTTGGCTGACAGGCGCTGCGCCGGGTATGGGCAGCGCCGCCCCAGAGGGCCGCGCTAGCGGGTGTTATAGACCACGATAGTCTTGCCGGCGACCGACACCAGCCCGTCTGTTTCCAGGGATTTCAGTACCCGGCCGGCCATTTCCCGGGAACAGCCAGCGATCTTGCCCAACTCCTGCCGGGTGATCCTGATCTGCATGCCGTCCGGATGGGTCATGGCGTCGGGCTGTGTGCTGAGATCCATGAGCGTATGTGCGATGCGCCCGGATACATCCACGAAAGCTAGGTTCTTCAGCTTGTAGGTGGTTTTGCGCAGTCGGTTCGCCATCTGCTGGGCCATGGCGAAGAGAATGTCCGGGACCTGTGCGTTGATCTTCAGGAAGCGCTCGAAGGATATTTCCGCAACCTTGCTCGGCTCGCGAGTGGTAACGGTAGCGCTGCTGACCTCATCGGCGCCGCCGAAAAGCCCCATCTCGCCAAAGAAGTCGCCCAGGTTGAGGTAACTGACCACGAGGCGGTGCTCTGAATCCTGCTCGTCCGCTACCATCACTGAAACGGAGCCATCGAGTATCAGGAACAGCGTTTGACTGTCCTCGCCCTCCCGCAGCAGGGTTGTTCGATTCGGATGCTCGCTGATTTCGCAGTAGCGAATAAATTCTTCAACGTTGGGAATGGCTTGCAGTAGCTGGGGTCGCAGCATGGCGCTGGCTCGTCGGCAAACATAAACGTTAGTGTACCGCCAAGTCGCGCAAAGGAAAACGCCGGTCGACTAAAGTGTCCAGGGACCCTGTGCTACGCTCCGCGGCCAAAAATGAGGAGAAATATTGTGGAAGCAACCGTGAAATGGATGGATGGCGCCATGTTTGTTGGCGAATCGGGCAGTGGCCACGCGGTGGTAATGGACGGTCCCGCGGATCTGGGCGGGCGCAACCTCGGCCCCCGGCCCATGGAAATGCTGTTGCTGGGCACCGGTGGCTGCGCCATGTATGACGTGATGAGCATGCTCAGCAAGTCGCGGCAGGCCGTGCAGGATTGCCGGGTGGAAATACAGGCGGAGCGCGCCGATGCGGTGCCGGCCGTGTTCACGCGGCTGAATATGCATTTTGTTATCAGCGGCCGCGCCCTGAAGGACAGTCATGTGAAGCGGGCGGTTGCCCTGTCGGCGGAGAAATACTGCTCGGCCTCCATCATGCTCGAAGCCGCGGGGGTGGCGATAACGCACAGCTATGCGATTGATGATCCGGACGCGGACGCGGACGCGGGTTCGGGCGACGACGGCCAGTAAAGGGGGTCCGCGCCTCTCCGGAGGGGCCGTGCCCCGGTTGGGCGCCGTGCAGGGAGCAGGTCAATCAGAGGTAGTAGCTGCTGCGCGTCATGACCGTCGACAGGGCGGTCATGGCTTCCTTGACCGGTCTCGGGAAGTTGCGGCCGCCGGCGGCCAGGGCATTTTCACCGTGGCGCTTCTCGTCCTCGAGCATCTGCTGAAGAATAAGCTGTGAGCGGCGGTCGTTCTCCGGGAGCTGGCGCAGGTGATCCTTGAGATGGGTACAGACGCGCTCCTCGGTGGCCGCTACAAAGCCCAGGCTCACCGCGTCGCTGACCGCACCGGCCAGCGCCCCGATGGCGAAGGACAGGCCATACCAGGCCGGGTTGAGAATGCTCGGTCGACTGTCGAGTTGTCGCAGGCGCTCTTCGCACCACACCAGATGGTCCACTTCTTCCGCGGCCGCGTGTTCCATCTCATCCCGCACCTGCGGCAGTTTTGCGGTTAGCGCCTGCCCCTGGTAAAGCGCCTGCGCACAGACCTCACCAGTGTGGTTAACACGCATCAGGCTCGCCACGCGTTGGCGCTCGCTGGTGCTCATATCGGCATCGCTGTGCCCCTCGGCGGGGGAGGGCCGTGCGGCCCGGTTGCCGCGGCTGCTGAGGGTTCGCATCACCGTGTCGGCCTCGCATATGAGGCGATCCAGCGCTGTCAGTCGTCGTGTCAAAGCTGTGTTCCTACTGCGTCTCGCTGTGATCCTTACTATAGCGCTCGATAGCGCGCCAGCCAATGTCGTGTCTGAACACCATGTCTGTCCAACTGATGCCGCGGATGCCTTCGTAACAGCGCGTTTTCGCCGCCGCGATATCATCCCCCAGCGCCGTGACGCAGAGCACCCGGCCGCCGTTGCTCAACACGCTCGGCGGATCGCCGGGACCGCCGACGGTGCCCGCATGGAATACCTTGCAGTCCGGCGCAGGTTCCCGGTCCAGACCGCTGATGCTATGCCCTGTTGCGTAGCTGCCCGGGTACCCGCCCGCAGCCAGCACCACGCCCATGGCCGGACGCGGGTCCCAACGCGCCTCAAGGCGGTCAAGCTGGCCCTCCAGGGCGGCCTCACACAGCGCGCCAAGATCACTTTGTAGACGCATCATGATGGGCTGGGTTTCCGGATCGCCGAAACGGCAGTTGAATTCGATCACTCGGGCTGCGCCCTGTGCATCGATCATCAGACCCGCATAGAGGAAACCGCGGTAGGCGTTGCCCTCTGCCGCCATGCCACGCACGGTGGGCAGTATGATCTCATCCATCACGCGCCGGTGTACCGCCGCATCGACCACGGGCGCTGGCGAATAGGCACCCATGCCGCCGGTATTGGGCCCTGTGTCACCCTCACCGATACGTTTGTGGTCCTGGCTACTGGCCATGGGCAGCACATGCTCGCCGTCGACCATGACGATAAAGCTCGCCTCTTCGCCGAGCAGGAATTCCTCTATAACAACGCGGCAGCCGGCTTCGCCAAAGGCATTCCCCGAGAGCATGTCGACCACCGCGGTCTGCGCCTCTTCGATTGTCTGCGCAACGATCACGCCCTTGCCGGCGGCCAGACCATCGGCCTTCACTACAATCGGTGCCCCGTGCTCACGCAGATAAGCCAGCGCTGGGGCCTCCTCGCTAAAGCTTGCGTAGGCACCGGTGGGAATCCCGTGGCGCGCAAGAAAGTCCTTGCTGAAGGCTTTGGAGCCCTCCAGCTGCGCCGCGCCTGCACTCGGACCAAAGCAGCGCAGACCCGCACTCTCAAAGTAGTCGACTACGCCCGCTACCAGCGGCGCCTCCGGGCCCACCACCGTAAGATCAATAGCCTCCCGGCGCGCAAAGGCCAGCAGCCCGGGGAAATCCATAGGATCCAGCGCGATGTTACTCAGGCCGGGCTCCCGCGCGGTGCCGGCGTTACCCGGCGCCACATACACCTGGCTGACATGGGCGGGCTGGGCGAGTTTCCAGGCCAGCGCATGCTCGCGCCCACCGCCTCCGAGGACCAGAATTTTCATGCAGCCTACCCTTACAGCGTGTTAGTGGCGGAAGTGTCGTGTACCGGTAAACACCATCGCCATACCGTGTTCATTCGCGGCGGCGATAACTTCCTCGTCGCGCATGGATCCGCCCGGTTGTATGACCGCTGCAATGCCGACCTGTGCGGCGTTGTCGATGCCGTCGCGAAAGGGGAAGAATGCGTCGGAGGCCATCACCGAACCCTGCACCGCAAGACCCGCGTGCTCGGCCTTGATGGCGGCGATCCGCGCGGAGTTCACCCGGCTCATCTGTCCCGCACCCACGCCCACGGTCTGTTCCTGGAGGGCGTAGACGATGGCGTTGGATTTCACAAATTTGGCGACCTTCCAGGCGAACAGCAGATCGCGCAGCTGTGCCTCGTCCGGGTGACGCGAGCTGACCACGCGAAGATCCTCTGCGGCGACCATTGCCAGGTCCTGGTCCTGTACCAGCAGCCCGCCGCTGACGCGCTTGTAGTCCAGTGTGCTTTGCACCAGCCCCGCGTCGCTGCCACCGAGCAGGACCCGGAGATTAGCTTTTTTGCTCAGTGCGGCGGCGGCCTCGGTGGTTAGCGCGGGTGCAATAATGACCTCCACGAATTGACGGTCCATGATGGCCTGCGCGGTCTCTTCGTCGAGCTCGCGGTTGAAGGCGATAATGCCGCCGAAAGCAGATTCCGGATCGGTCGCGTGCGCGCGCTCATAGGCCTCCAGGACACTGACGCCGGTTGCCACCCCGCAGGGATTGGCGTGTTTGACGATAACGCAGGCGGTTTCGACGAATTGCCCGACGCAGGCCAGGGCCGCGTCCGTATCGGCGATGTTGTTATAGGAGAGCGCTTTGCCCTGCAGCTGTGTGGCGCTGGCAATGCTGTCTCCGGCGGGTGCGCGATCCCGGTAAAACGCTGCGCGCTGATGGGGGTTCTCGCCGTAGCGCAGGTCCTGCACCTTGTGCAACTGCAGATTCAGGGTGCGTCCAAACGGTGCCACGCTATCCTCCAGGCGTGCGCCCAGGTAATTGGCGATGGCCCCATCGTAGGCGGCCGTGTGCTCGAAAGCCCGCACGGCGAGGTCCCGGCGCAGCCCTGGGGGAACAGCGCCGTCGTTCTGGGTCATTGCCGTCAGTACTCGCCCGTAATCGTCCGCGTGTACCACCACGCTGACCCAGGCGTGGTTCTTGGCCGCCGCCCGCAGCATTCCCGGCCCACCGATATCGATGTTTTCTATGGCATCTTCAAGCGCGCAGTCCGGGTCGGCTACGGTATTTTCAAAGGGGTAGAGATTCACCACTACCATGTCTATAGGCGCTATCTGGTGTTCCGCCATTACTGCCTCGTCCCGATCGCGCCGGGCGAGGATGCCACCGTGGATCTTCGGATGCAGGGTCTTCACCCGCCCGTCCATGATTTCCGGAAAGCCGGTGTGGTCGGATACTTCCGTCACGGTGAGACCGGCGTCCCGCAGCTGTTTGTAAGTACCGCCGGTAGAAAGTAGTTCTACTCCCGCGGTAGCCAGACCGCGGGCAAAATCCACGATACCGTTTTTGTCTGAAACGCTAAGCAGCGCTCGTCTGACTCTAGGCATTGCTACATCGCTCATTGCCTCACTCCCGGCCAGCGATCTGGCATTGTTTGAGTTTTTTTCGCAGGGTCCCGCGATTGAGACCGAGCATCTGCGCGGCCCGTGTCTGGTTGTGTCGTGTGTATTCCATCACCGCCTGCAGCATGGGTGCCTCCACCTCCGACAGCATCAGCGCATAAAAATCGCTACCCGTTTCGCCGTCCATCTCGTCGAGGTAGCGGCGTACAAAGAGGTCCACGGCTTCGCGCAGGGAGCCAACGGTTGCGGCCTCGCTCGGCTGTGTCAGCTCGAAAAGGGCGGTGGGGGCACTTTCAGCCGCGGCTTCGGCCTTGCTCATGCAGCGAGATCCTTGCGGTCAATCTGGTTGAAAAGCGATTCGAGGAATAGCAGCTGATCGTTCGGCTGCAGGAGCATATTAAACTGCCGCTTTGCGGCGCTCATGCCCCCTAGTCCATCGAGATACCAGCCAATATGCTTGCGCGCGATACGCGCGCCTGCGAAGTCACCGTAGAAACGGTGCAGCTCTGTGAGGTGCTCGCGCATTACAGCGAACTGCGTGCCAAGATCAGGCGTTGTCGCGGCCTCTTGTCGCAGCTGCGCGGCGATCTGGCCCGGCAGCCAGGGCGCGCCCTGTGCAGCCCGGCCAATCATGACCCCGGCCGCTCCCGTGTGTCGCAGTACCCGGCGCGCGTCCGCCGCACTGCTGATGTCGCCGTTGGCCAGCACCGGGATATCCACGGTCTCGACGATGCGCGCGGTGGTGTCGTGCTCGACCGTGCCGCTGAATGCGCAGGCGCGCGTGCGCCCGTGCACGCTGAGGAGTGCAATCCCCGCGTCTTCGGCGATGCGCGCGATAGTCGGCCCATTGCGCCGTGTGGCATCGATGCCGGTGCGGATCTTCAGGGTCACCGGCGCATCGACGGCGGCGACGACTGCCTTGAGGATCGCGGCGACCAGCGCTTCATCGGCCAGCAGGGCTGAACCCGCTGCGCGCCGGCATACTTTCTTTGCCGGGCAGCCCATATTGATATCGATGATCTGTGCGCCCCGGGCGAGGTTGTAGCGCGCGGCCTCAGCCATCTGCAGCGGATCGTTGCCGACAATCTGTACGGATCGCGGCGCGATCTCCATATCGTGCTGCCCGCGCTGCATGGATTTGCGTGACTGGCGCAATGCCGGATCGCTGTGCACCATTTCTCCAACCAGCAGCCCGGCCCCGAAACGTGCGCAGAGGCGACGGAAGGGCAGATCGGTCACGCCGGCCATCGGCGCGAGGGCGACGGCGTTGTCAGTCTGGTAGGGACCAATGTTCAGCATCCTGGAGTCTCTTTGGGCGCTCGCGAAGTGAAGTATTCGACGGCGAAAAAGACCGGCAATCTTACGTGAGCCGGGCCTCGCAAGAAAGACTGGACAGACAAAAATTGATCAGTTTCTGACCGAAAGTCAGGCTGAGAGCGTGCCCTGCAGGCAAACCCACTCGTCCTGGCGAGCGCGCTCCCTGAGTACCAGTCGCGGTGCGTACTCACTGATCAAGGCCTCCGCCTGCGTATCCAGCAGCCCCGCCAGCAGTAGTGTTGCGCCCGGTGCGAGCAGCTCACAGAGTTCGTCGCGAAGAGTCGCGAGTGGGCCGGCGAGTATGTTGGCGAGGACGATATCCGCCCGGCCCTGCCATTGGGCACGATTGTAGTCGGCAGCCAGAGCGACCTCCAGGCGGGATGCATCAAGGCTGTTGCGGGCGGCATTTTCTGTCGTTGCGCTCAGAGCCTGGGGGTCGTTATCGACACAGAGCAGTTGCCTGGCGCCGAGCTTGACCGCCGCGATACCGAGGATTCCCGATCCGCAACCAAAATCCACTACACGGGTGCCTTCCACCCACAGGCTGTCCAGCGCCTGCAGGCATAGCGCTGTGGTGGGATGTGTGCCGGTGCCGAAGGCAAGACCGGGGTCCAGCAGCAGATTGACCGCATCTGGGTCCGGGGGTGGCAGCCAACTGGGACAGATCCACAGGCGTTCGCCAAAGCGCATGGGATGGTAGTGGCGCATCCACTCGCGCTCCCAGTCCTTGTCTTCGAGAATCTCTACGCGCGGTAGCGCATCCCTGGTGAGTGGCGCGATAGCGTCCAGCACCTGCTGCATGTCGCTGTCGGCGCGGAACAGTCCGGTGATGCCAATGGCCTGCCATAGCGGTGTTTCTCCCACCCCCGGCTCCAGCAGGGGTTCATCCGCCCGATCTTCCAGCGTTACGGACAGGGCCCCCGCGCGCAGCAGCGCTTCTTCCAGGGCAGCGGCGCTGCGCGGGTTACAGTCCAGTCCCAGCTGTAGCCAGCTCATTTGCAGGGTCCCTGATCGGTCGCGAATTGGCGTGTGGTGCGGTCTGCCAGGCCTCAGCCGTCCTCGAGCTTGCTTTCGAGGTAATGAATGCTGACGCCACCGGCGATGAAGGATTTGTCGCGCACCAGCTCACGATGCAGGGCCGTGTTGGTGCGAATCCCCTCGATAACCAGCTCGTCCAGAGCCTGGCGCATGCGCGCCAGAGCCTGGTCGCGGGTCTCCCCGTAGGTGATGATTTTAGCGATCAGCGAGTCGTAGAACGGCGGCACCGTGTAGCCGTCGTAGATATGCGAGTCCACGCGCACCCCGGGCCCCCCGGGCGCGTGGAATGTGGTGATGCGTCCCGGTGAGGGCATGAAAGTCTTCGGATCCTCTGCATTGATGCGACATTCCAGCGCGTGCCCCCGGAAGCTCACCTGCTCCTGGGTCACGGACATCGGCAGACCGCTGGCTATGCGCAGCTGTTCACTAACGATATCGATGCCGCTGATCAGTTCACTGACCGGGTGTTCCACCTGGACGCGGGTGTTCATCTCGATGAAGTAGAAACCGCCATCCTCGAAGAGAAACTCGAAGGTGCCGGCACCGCGGTATTTCATGTCGATGCAGGCTTGTACGCAGGAATCAGCGATCTGTTGCCGAGCCTCGTCACCAATACCCGGTGCCGGAGCCTCTTCAATGACTTTCTGATGCCGGCGCTGCAGGGAGCAGTCGCGGTCCCCGAGATGAATCGCCTTGCCCTCGCCATCGGCGAGTACCTGTATCTCGACATGCCGGGGTTTTTGCAGATACTTTTCCAGGTACACGACATCGGAGCCGAAGGCTGCGGCAGCCTCCGCACGGGTGAGTTGCACGGAGTTCACCAGCGCCGCCTCGTTGTGTACGACGCGCATGCCGCGACCGCCACCGCCGGCCGAGGCCTTCACAATAACCGGGTAGCCGACCTCTCTGGCGATGGCAACAATGGCCTCGGGGTCGTCCGGGAGGGGGCCATCCGACCCGGGCACTGTTGGTACGCCGGCTTCTTTCATCGCGCGTATTGCGGCGACTTTATCGCCCATAAGGCGGATGGTGTCCGCGCGCGGTCCGATGAAGGTGAAGCCCGACTGTTCAACCTGTTCGGCGAAGTCGGCATTTTCCGCCAGAAAGCCATAGCCCGGATGAATCCCGTCGGCATTACTGACTTCTGCGGCGGCAATAATGGCCGGTGCGTGCAGGTAGCTCGCGCTGGCGCCGGCTGGGCCAATACAAATCGATTCATCCGCGAGTCGAACGTGCATCAGTTCGGCATCGACAGTTGAATGCACCGCTACGGTGCCTATACCCATGGCGCGACAGGCGCGAAGAATACGTAGCGCGATCTCACCACGGTTGGCGATCACCACTTTTTGTAGCATGTTGAGGGTCTCCGCCTGTGCTTAAACGATGGAAAAAAGCGGTTGGTCGAACTCGACCGGCTCGCCGTTTTTTATTAATACTGCCTCGACGGTGCCCGCCACATCGGCTTCGATCTGGTTCATCATTTTCATCGCCTCAATAATGCACAGCACATCTCCGACCTTAACGGTCTTGCCCGCCTCTACGAATGAGGGTGACGATGGTGTCGGTGATAGGTACAACGTGCCCACCATCGGCGACTTGAGAATATTGCCGCTCGAAGCGACCGAACCGCTGCCGGCATCGGCTGCTGCCGGGGCTGCCGGGGCCGCTGGTGCTGCTGCGGGTGCCGGCGCATAGGCGACGGGAGGCGGTGCATAGACCGGCGGTCCGGGCACCGCGCCGACACTGCGACTGATGCGGACTGATTCCTCGCCTTCTTTTATTTCGATCTCGCCGATTCCGGACTCCTCCAGAAGCTCGATCAGTTTTTTGACCTTGCGGATATCCATGGCTTAGCTCTCAGTCAGTAGTTGTTTGGGTAAGCTGCAGGTGCTGGATGGCGTACTGCAGTGCGTATTCGTATCCCTGTGGGCCCAGTCCGCAAATCACGCCCTGTGCGAGATCTGAAAAATACGAATGCTGGCGGAAGGACTCACGGGCGTGCACGTTAGTAAGATGCACTTCGATAAACGGTAGCGTTGTGTAGGCCAGAGCATCGCGCAGGGCAATGCTGGTGTGCGTGAACGCGGCCGGGTTGATGACAATGAAGGCGGTGCCGTCCCCCCGCGCTGCCTGCACGGTCTCGATCAGCTCGCGCTCTGAGTTGCTCTGAACACAGTCGATGGCGAAACCGGCCTGTTCGGCCTGCTCGCTGAGGCGGGCGTTGATGGAGCCCAGCGTATCAGTGCCATAAATACCGGGCTCTCGCTCACCCAGTAAATTGAGATTGGGGCCGTGCAGAACCAAAACCTTGGACATGAATGGACTCGGCCACCAAGAATTCCGCGATTTTCGCCCAATGCGCCTTTTTTGTCCAGTTTTCCGCTGCTTTAGAGGGAGATAGCCGTAATTTTGTGACTTTTCGAGGCTTAAACGCTGCTAGTTTGCGCTGGCGTCGAGCGCACGCCTTGCCAGTAGGGCCGCCGCTGGCCCGGCAAGGGTATCGAGCACCTGTTGCTTGCGCAGAATCTGCGGTAGCAATCGGGGCACCTGTCCGCGCTGGTAGAACACATAGAGGGGAATGCCGGTGCGACCGTGGCTGGCCACGAATTCAGCAATATCGGCATCGTAGTCCGTCCAGTCCGCCACCATGTAGGTGACACCGGATTCTATAAAGGCTTCCTGTACCCGCGCACTGGAAAGTACCGCGCGCTCGTTGGCCAGACAAGTAATACACCAGTCGGCTGTGACATCCACAAAAACCGGTCGGCCCTCGTCGCGCAGGGCCGCAAGGCGTGCGGCTGAGTAGGCGACGCTGCCGGCAGGCAGTCGCTGGTCCGGCGCGCCCGACTGCAGCGGCCGCCAGCTCGCCAGCGCCAACGCTGCCAGGACACAGGCGATGGCGAGACTCCTGGCCAGCATTCGACCCCGCCACAGCCAAATCGCGAAGGCGAGCAGCAGCGCTCCCAACAGAGCGGCCGCCATGACATCGATGCCGGCCTGACGACCGGCCACCCAGAACAGCCACAGGGCGGTGGCGTAAAGGGGAAAGGCCAGCGCCTGCTTGAGCCGTTCCATCCACGCGCCGGGCCTGGGTATAAAACGCCGGGCGCCAGCGCTGTAGCTGAGCAGTAACAGGGGCGCGGCCATTCCCGCGCCGAGGGCCGCAAACACCGTTAGGCCCACCAGCGTCGACTGGGTCAGCGCGAAGCCAAGCGCGGTACCCATGAAAGGCGCCGTGCACGGGCTTGCCACTAGTACGGCCAGCACTCCGGTAAAAAAGCTGCCCGCATCGCTACCGCGCGTGGCCAGTCGGCTGCCGACATTCATAAAACCACTGCCCAGTTCGAGCAGGCCGGACAATCCCAGGCCGAGGATGACAAAAAGATAGGCGAGGGCAATGACGAAACCCGAAGACTGTAGCTGGAAGCCCCAGCCGACGGCCTGTCCAGCACCGCGCATGGCCAGGAGCAGCGCCGCTACCAGCAGAAAGCTACTCACCACACCGGCGCTATAAAGCCAGCCCTGACGCCGTTGCGCGCCCGCGTCCGTGCTGGCAAAGCTCAGTACCTTCAGGGACAGCACCGGCAACACGCAGGGCATCAGATTGAGGATGAGTCCGCCGACGAAGGCAAATAGCAGCATGCTCAGCAGGGCGCTGAGGCCGCTGGCGGGCCCTGTTGCAGGTCCATTCGCAGCCGCGGCTCTCAGTGTCGCGCGAGGCTCGCCGGTCTCATGGATGCCGCCGTCTGCGTCGATGCGGAAGTGTTGCGTACGCGGCGGGTAGCACAGCCCCGCATCGGCGCAGCCCTGGGAAGACACTGCGAGCTGGGCGCCCGCCAATGATTCTGTGGCCTGCAGGGTAATTTCCGCGCTGTCGTAGTACACCTGTACCAGCCCGAAGTATTCGTCCTCGCGCTCGAGCGCCGGCGGGTAGTTGGGCTGCACCTCCACAGTACGATCGCCTGACAGTAGCTGGAAACGGAAGGCGTGTTGGTAAAGGTAGTATCCCGGCGGCATCTGCCAGATCAGCCGCAGGGCACTCTCTCCATCGGGCTCAATAGCCAGCGGATAGGCTTCCTCAACCCGCAAAAACTGCGGCTGCGTGTCCGCTCCCATGAATACGGTGGGGGGCGAGAGCGCCTGTTGCTGGGGCGCTGCGCCGGCCGGGCTCAGGGTGCCCAGCACAGCGAGTAGCAGCGCAAAATTCTTCAGGATATTTAAGGCGGATTTGTATGACCGCACTCGTTCTCGTGTACCTGCGCTGCTCATGCCTGTGTCTGCTTTGCTGATGGTTGTGCCCGTCTGGGCGTAAAGGATGTGTATTCTAACAGCGCTGGCGCTGGGGGCGTGGTCGCGGGCACTATCGGCATCTCTGGCGTGGGGACGCAGCCCTCGCTGCCGCCAGGCGCACAGGACCCGCGCTTCGACGCAAAAGCGCGCGCGCCGCCGCGTAGCGCCAGCGTTGTTGTTAAGATAGCGCTCGCTGGGGAAGGTTCCGGCAAAATAAGCGCGCGGCACCCACAAGGATCGCTATCATTATGATTTTCTACTTCAAGGCCCTGTTTGCGGGGTGTGCGATCGCTCTCTGCGCTGCATATTCGCTTGCGGCCGATGCCGATGTCGATGTCGGTCAGGGGCTCGAGTTGCGGGCGGCCTGGGTGCGTGCGATGCCGCCGACGCAGCATATGACAGCGGCTTATCTGCAGCTGTTCAATCCTTCTGACAAGGGTGTGGAGATCGATTCGGTCAGTGCCTCAGTCGGCGTTGCCTCGCTGCACGAGACCCGACTCGAGAACGGCCGCAGTAGTATGCGGCCCGTATCCACCCTGCAGATACCGCCGGGCGGCACCGTCTTTTTACAGCCCGGAGGTCTGCATATGATGCTGATGGATATCGAAACAATGCCCCTGGAGGGCGAGACCGTGCAGCTCTGCGTGCGCAGCAACCTGGGTGAGTATTGCGCCGATGCGCCTGTGCAGAAGGTAGCGCAGAGTTCTGATAGCAGTCAGGGTCATCACCATCATTGATTTGGATCGCTAGCCCTGGAGGGGTTTTATGACGCCGGACAATAATCGCAGCGACGGCCCCAGTGCCGCCCCAGGTTCAGGCCCGGGCTGGGGGCGCCGGCTGCGCGACGCTGCCGATGATTATCTGCCGCAGGGGCGCTGGCCGGGTATTTTGGCGGCGCTGCTGCTGGTCTATCTGGTCGTGATCGCGGTGCTGGGGATTTACTGGAGTATTGCCCCGGATAAGTTCGATGTGCTGGAGAACGCACGCCGTTTCAGCACCACGGCGGTGAGCGGTGAATCTGCAGCGCCGGTGACCGGCGCGGTCACTACAGCGGCTCTGCTGGGTGTGGTGGACGCACTGCTGAACAAGCCCGGTGGATTCCTGTCCAATGATCGGCTCCCCCCTGGGCCCTACCTCGACAATATTCCCAACTGGGAATACGGCGCTCTGGTCCAGTCCCGGGATCTCGCGCGGGCCCTGCGCGAGAACTTTTCACGCTCCCAGTCACAATCTACGGAGGATGCGGATCTGGTAGTGGCCGAGCCGCGCTTCAACTTCCAGACAGACAGCTGGCTGATTCCCTCCTCGGAGAGCAAGTACCGGGAAGCTATGCGCTACACGCAGGCTTATCTGGCGCGCTTGACCGACCCGGCCAACCCGGACGCGCAGTTCTACGCTCGCGCGGATAACCTCCGGGAGTGGGTGGCCATGGTCAATACGCGGCTGGGCAGCCTGTCGCAGCGCTTATCGGCCAGCGTGGGCCGGCGCCGAATCAATACAGACCTCGCCGGCGAAGAGAGCGCCAGCCAGTCGACCGCGGCACCTGAGGAGATAGAAGTGCGCACTCCCTGGCACGAGATCGATGATGTCTTCTACGAATCGCGTGGCGCCGCCTGGGCGCTGATCCATTTTCTGCGGGCGGCGGAAATCGATTTCGCCGAGGTACTGCAGAAAAAGAATGCGCAGGTCAGCCTACGGCAGATCATTCGCGAGCTGGAGGGTACGCAGGAGGTTGTGTGGAGCCCGATAATTCTTAACGGCACAGGATTTGGCCTGGTCGCCAATCACTCTCTGGTAATGGCGTCCTATATAAGCCGCGCCAACGCCTCGCTTATCGACCTGCGAGACCTTTTGTCCCAGGGCTGATGCCGGCGCCGGGGCGCGCGGCGTTCCGCGTTAGTCCTGGCGACAGCGCAGACGTGTTCCCGTATCGCGGGACAGGCGAATCTCATCGGCGCTGATGTTTGCGGGAAAGTAAACCCCGGACAGCTTGGCGTCCAACAGGCTTGCCCCTTCCAAATTCGTGTTGCGGAAGTCGATGCCCGACAGATCCGTATTGCGAAAATAGGAATTACTGAAGTCCAGGCCGCGTGCATTCATGTTGCGCAGGTCGCGACCCCGATAGTCACCATTCTTCAGCTGTGAGCTATCCAGCAGGTCGCGCTGTTCGTTAAATTGTTTGATGTCCTCTTGGCGTAGTAGCTGGTAGAGGGGGTCGTTCTTGATCTTGGGCTTATCCATGGGCTGCTCGTGAGAGTTGTTCAATCGGTTCCTGCCTTCTTTGGCAATCGATGCTTTCGCATGCGGCCTAGCTTACGGCAGCACCGGCTTCTGCGGTAGGGTTGCCAGGCAACTGCGGCTCAGGTGGCGGCGAGTTTGTTGTCAGCGGAGGCAAAGAAGCTGTCGCGCAGCTGTGCGTAGTCCGCGGCGGGCAGCCGGGGACCCCACTGGGAAACAACCGTACCGGCGGCAAAGCTGGCAAAGCGGCCGGCGGTAGGAAAATCCTCACCACGCGTCAGCGCGTAGAGAAACGCGCCGGCGAACATATCACCCGCGCCATTGCTGTCCACGGCCTCGACCGCGTGCACCGGTATTTCATGCAGCGTTTCCCCATCGAAGCACAGGGCGCCCGCTGCGCCACAGGTGATCACAAAGCGCCGCGCTGTGGCCTTCATGGCGTCTGCTGCCTCCTTCAGGGTCCCGGTGCCCGTCCAGCTCTGTGCTTCCGCATCGTTGGCGAACACCAGATCCACACCGCCTCCGAGCATGTCGCGGAAGCCCTCGGGGAAGTACTCAACCATGCCCGGATCCGAAAAACTCAGCGCCACGGGCACCCCGGCGGCCTGCGCCAGTTCCCGCGCACGCACGGCGGCGGCAAGCCCGGTGGGTGAGCTCACCAGATATCCCTCGAGGTACAGGTACTCGGAATCAGCGATGGCCTGCTCATTGAGCTGCGCAATACCCAGACCTTCGGACGCGCCCAGATAGGTGTTCATACTGCGCTCCGCATCCGGGGTTACCAGCACCAGGCACTTGCCCGTTGGTTCGCTGCATTCGACCGCAGGCGGATAACTGACACCGGCGCGCTCCAGATCGGCGAGATAGATCTCTCCATCCGCATCGTCGGCAACGCGGCAGCTCATAAAGCAGCGCCCGCCGAACTGCGCTGTGGCGATGAGTGAATTGCCGGCGCTGCCGCCGCTGGCGTGGCCGGCGCGGACCATATGCCCCTCCAGCGCGTCGAGTAGAGCGGCCCGGCGCGGCCGGTCGACCAGCGTCATCAGACCTTTTTCCACGCCCAGCGTTGCCAGCTCCGCGTCGTCTACACGAATCTCCGTGTCAACGAGGGCGGCACCAACTCCATACACTTTGTAACGTTTCATGCTGTTTCCTGTTTTTCCGGCAAAGCGCGGCATTATGCGCATCTTGAGGGCCCATGGGTAGAGCAGCGGCGGTCTCAAACCATGCTGGTTGATAGGCGGGGCGCGCAGTACACTGCCCGCCCATGACCTCCACACGCCATCCATGGCGCAAGCTGTTTGTTGTTCTGGCCTGCCTTCTTCTGGCAGCGCTCACCTATCTCGATGCGCGGATCACCAGTACCTTTGAGGCCAAGCGTTACGCGCTGCCCGCGCGGGTTTTCGCCCGCCCCGTAGAGCTTTATAACGGCGCCCCGGTGTCCATTGATGCTCTGCGTCACGAGCTCGATTTACTGGGTTATCGCCCGGTGTCTCGAGTGCGCGATCGCGGTCAGTATGCGCTGCAGGGCGATCGCCTGCGTCTGCACAGCCGCGGCTTTTCTTTTCCCGACGGCTATGAGGAGGCGCGTGTTGCTACGCTCGACTTTGCCGGCGGACAGCTGCAGCGTATGGAGATCAGTGCTACCGACCTGGAGCTGCTGCGCCTGGAGCCATTACAGATCGGCGGTATCTATCCGGCGCACGGAGAGGACCGCGTGCTGGCGCGCCTCGACAGTGTGCCCGACACCTTGCGCGGCGCCCTGCTCGCGATCGAGGATCGGGCCTTCTACGCACATTGGGGATTCTCGCCGTCGGGAATTGCCCGCGCGGCCCTGAGTAATTTCCGCTCCGGTGGGGTGGTGGCCGGCGGCAGCACGATTACCCAACAGCTGGTTAAAAACTACTACCTCAGCCCGGAACGCACGATCCGCCGCAAGGTCACCGAGTTGTTGATGGCGATGCTCATGGAGCTGCACTTTGATAAGGCGGAGATCCTTGAGAGCTATCTCAACGAGGTGTATCTGGGTCAGGATGGTCCCCGGGCTATTCATGGATTTGCGCTGGCTGCGCAGCACTACTTCGCCCGGCCGCTTGAAGAGCTTGGGCTGCACCAGCAGGCGCTGTTGGTCGGTATGATTCGCGGCCCGAGCTTTTATAACCCCCGCCGCAATCCCGAGCGCGCGCGGGAGCGACGCGACCTGGTGCTCTCAGTGATGGCCGACGAGGGCGTCATCAACCGCGAACAGGCCACCGTGGCGCAGGCTATGCCCCTGACCCTCAGCGCCGGCGCGCGTCGCCGCGACAGCTACCCGGCCTACGTCGATCTGGTGCGCCGGCATCTTCGCGAGCAGTATCGTCGGGAGGATTACGCCACGGTGGGATTGCGCATATTCACTGCCCTGGACCCTTGGCTGCAGCACGAGCTCGAAGGGAGTAGTTCGTCGGTGATGGATCGGCTGCCGGCTGCGGACGAACTGGAGACCGCAAGCGTCGTCACCCGCGTGGCAACCGGTGAGGTGGCGGCGCTGGTTGGCGGGCGCCAGGCGCGCGTGGCCGGTTTTAACCGCGCCCTCGATGCGCGCCGCCCGGCGGGCTCCCTACTCAAGCCCGCCGTGTATCTGGCAGCTCTTGAGCAATCTTCCCGCTATACGCTCGCCACGTTGCTGGATGACTCGTCCTTGCGGGTGTCCGAGCCTGCCGGGGGGGTCTGGGAACCGCGCAACTTTGATCGTGAGTCGCACGGTCAGGTGCCCCTGCACAGCGCTCTTGCGCACTCCTATAACCAGGCCACCGCGCGCCTTGGCATGCAGCTGGGTATTCCCGCTGTGCGCGATATGCTGGAGAGATTGGGTCTGCGGCAAGCGCTTCCGGAGGTGCCCTCACTGGTGCTCGGGGCCGGCGAGTATTCGCCGCTGATGATGGCGCGCCTCTACCAGACTATTGCTCTGGGGGGCAGTCGCACGCCCCTGCGCAGTATCCTGTCGATTGAAAATCGCGATGGGGAGCTGCTGCGCAGTAACTTCACTGCCTACGATCGGGCGGTTGACCCGGCGGTGGTAAGCCTGTTGCACTATGCGTTGCGCGAGGTGGTTCGCGAGGGTACCGGACGCGGTGTGTATCGGGATCTGGATCCGGAATTTCATGTTGCCGGTAAGACCGGTACCACCAATGACGGGCGCGACTCGTGGTTTGCCGGCTTTTCCGATGATCTGCTCACGGTGAGCTGGATTGGCCGCGACGATAACGGTCCCACTGGCCTCACGGGCGCCAGCGGCGCCCTGCGTATATGGGCGGATTTTATGGGCCGGGCGGCGCGTCGCCCCCTGGCTTACCGCATGCCCGAGGGTGTGGAACTGCACTGGGTCGATGAAAGCGATGGCAGCATTGTCGCCGACGGTTGTCCCGGCGCCCGCCTGCTGCCTTTTTTAGCGGGTACGGAGCCCGCGACGCGCGGTGCTTGCACGGCGCAGAGCGGCGGCATACGCGGCTGGTTTGAAAAACTGTTTGGGGGTAATTGATGACGGCTCGACTGTTGTGGCTCGCTCCGCTGCTGCTGCTGGCAGCCTGTGCCGCCGGACCCGGGCCGGTGTCGCCACAGTCGCCCGCGGCCACTGCGCGTGGCCCCGATGCGGAGACTCCGGCGGTTACGGCGCCGAGCGCCCCATCGCGCACGGCCGGGGCCGTAGATGGGTTACTGTCCGAGGCCGAGCGCCTGCGCGCGGCCGGCGATATGCAGGGTGCCCTGCTGCGCCTCGAGCGTGCGCTGCGCATCGACCCGCAGCGCGCCGAAGTCTATCTGGAACTCGCTCGCAGCCATCTCGAAGCGGGCAATGTTGAGCGCGCGGCGGCGAGTGCAGACCGGGGCCTGCTTTACTGTCATGGCCACATTTGCACTGAGTTGCGCCGCCTGGCGAGTGATTGAGATCCTGTTACGGGATGGCGATGTTGCGCTGCGCGTGGATCAGTTCCGCGGCGTGGGCGGATAGGCGTCGACCACTACCCTGGAGCCACCTTCTTCGGGGATGAA
The DNA here is from genome assembly GCA_047635315.1 of Halieaceae bacterium. Lineage (GTDB taxonomy): Bacteria > Pseudomonadota > Gammaproteobacteria > Pseudomonadales > Halieaceae > Congregibacter. The sequence goes on from JBLIIW010000015.1 coordinate 26,315, forward strand.
CTCCAGGCTCTGGTTGATGCAGGCGGGCACCTCGCCTTTCGTATGGCTCACGAACAGCAGCTGACAGTGCCCGCGGGCCACAACGTGATCTACCGCGGCCAGCAGTAGGCGTCGGTGCCCTGCATCGAGGCCCAGGGTAGCCTCATCCAGCAGCAGTATTGAAGGCCCTTTGACCATCGCGCGTCCCAACAACACCAGTCGCTGCAGACCGAAACTCAAGGTATGAAATTCCTCGCTTGCCAGCGTCGCGAGCCCCAGGGCCGCCAGCCATGCGCGCGCCTGGCGAGCCTGCCCATCTGAGGGGCGATCGCGCAGTCCGAGGCTGTCGTAGAAGCCAGACACCACAACTTCAAGCACCCGGCTGCCCGGAGGCACAGCCTGCTGCATTCGCGCATCTACGCGGCCAAAGTGCGCCTTGATGTCCCAGACACTCTCGCCGCTCCCGCGCAGTGCTCCGAAGAGACGCACCTGCTGTGTGAAGGCCTTGTGGTTGTCGCCGGTGAGGAGATCCAGGAGCGTACTCTTGCCGCTGCCGTTGGGTCCGGCTATGAGGCAGTGTTGGTGGGGATCCATGCGCCAGCGCAAATTCCTGAATACGCAGAAGTCGCCGTAGTTGACCGTCACGTTGTCCAACTCCAGGGTTGCTGGGCGCGCTGGCCGCGCGGCCAGATCGCGCGTTGCGGGCGCGGGTGGCGCCTGGAAGTCCAGGGTCGGCACGGCCAACAGCTGCCGCGCGGTGTCGCCGCACAGCAGGGCATCGCGGGCGCCGCGCTCGAGCACGCGGCCGCGATCTAGCAGGAGGAGGTTGCTACAGGCTTCGGGCACCTCGTCGCGGCTGCGACACAGGACGAGTACGGCGGGCAGTTCTTCAATGATGTCGTTCAGGGAGGCCGCAAGGCGGCGCTGTGTGGCGCGGTCGAGGCCGTCCAGAGGGCTGTCGAGTATCAATAGTGAGGGCTGGCTCAACAGCGCGCTCCCGAGCAGGGCTTTGCGCATTTCCCCGGTACTGACAAAGCGCAGTCCGCGATCCAGAATCGATTCGAGCGAGAGCAGTTCGACGATGCGCTCCCACGCGTGCTGGCCTGCGTTGCCCACCTTGAGCAGATCGCGTACCCGCGTACCCGGATCGCGGGCACTGCTTTCATACTCCGAGCAGTCGAGTTTGGCGTCGCGTTCGCACAGGCGGCGACCGCGTTCGAAGCAGACGTAGGCGGTGCCACCGGCGCGCAGTTCGCTGCTGCGTTCAAAGCTGCCGGAGAAGTGCAACTGCTCGCCGCTCAGTATGCCAGCCAGGGAGGTTTTGCCGGCACCGTTGGGACCGAGTACGGCCCACTGTTCGCCATTTCTCCAATTCCAATCGATGCCCCGGAGTACCGGGCGTGCCCGATAGCTGAGGCCCAGCTGTGTGAGGCTAAAAAGCGTAGGACTGTCTGGCGCGGGCACGGTGGGCTCCGGATTGGCAAAAAGGCGCTAGTCTAAACCAGCGGCTCGGGGTAATTCTCCCTTGCGGGTACGAGCCGGCGCTGGCTTAATCGGGTAAATCCCCGAGTGATCCCTCTCTTTTGTCCGTATCTTTTCTGCAGATGGCCGAAATCGGCCTGGCCCGCCATCGGCCGTCCCGGAAGTGGCTCAAGGCACTTGGCAAGCGCGCCGCGGTCGCCCTGATCCTGCAACTGCGGGAGGGCGAGCTGGGTGTGCTGATGATTCGCCGGTCCGAGCGCGAGGGCGATCCCTGGTCCGGGCAGATGGCATTTCCCGGCGGGCGCCTCGAGCCCTCCGACGACAACGGACTGGCCGCCGCACGCCGGGAGACCGAGGAGGAGATCGGTCTGCATCTGGGCACCCAGGAGCCCTGCATGGGCCGACTGTCCGAACTCAACGCAGGAAAACCCAGCTTTCGCGGCGGGCTGGTGATCACGCCCTACGTATTTCACCTCAAGCGCGCCGTGAACTTTCACCCCAACTACGAGGTGGCGGAAGTGGTCTGGGTGCCACTGGAATTTCTCCTCGACCCGGATAACCGCGAGGAAATGACCTGGGAGTTTGGTGGTGTGCGTCTGCGCATGCCCTGTTATTTCTTCGAGGAGCGGCGTATCTGGGGCCTGTCTCTGCGGATGCTCGATGAGCTGCTGGATCTGATTGCCGGCAAGTCGCCCAAGCGCCCGCCCTGGCGTCGTTTTTAGGGCGTTTGCATCAGTCCTCGTCGCCGCGCAGAAAGGCTTTTGTGTTGAGGCGCAGCTCCATTAATGCGGGATCCTCGCGACTGGCCTCCAGAAGATCCTGCGCATCCGCTGTGCCGCCCACGAAGGCGCGCAGGAGATCGATCACGACCGGGGTCATGTCCGGGTCACGTGCCCAACGCGGCGCATTCACCAGGTTGCCGGTCACCGCGTCACCCTGGTAACTCAGCCAGTACCCGCCGCAGCTCGACAGGTAATAATCACCGACGCGGCCGTAGCTCTGATTCGGGGTGCCCGGATCGAATCCGCCGGGAATGACTTCGTCGATGCGTTGCAGGGCCAGGACCCAGCGCGAGCCCGGAGGGAACTCCTCCGCCGGCGGGCGGCAGTAGTCCAGGGTTTGCATCCACACGCGTACCTCATCCCGGAACGGGTCCCCGCGCAGCACTTCTTCCACCACCACATCTACGGCATTGCCCTTGCGAGTTGTGACGGTGCCGGCGAGGACCAGATCGGTTTCCACCTGTACCTCGGCGAAGGAACCCTGCCACAGGCAGCCGCATTCGGCGCGTACGGCCGGCCCCGCCAGTAGCAGCACTGCAATCAGCAGCCCGCGCCCGGTGCGCACGACGCGCGCGCTACTGCAGCAGGCGCGCTGCATCGATAGCGAAGTAGCTGAGGATGCCCGCGCAGCCCGCGCGTTTGAAAGCGAGCAATGATTCCAGTACCACCGCCTCCCGTGACAGCCAGCCCTGTTCAAAAGCCGCCATGTGCATGGCGTACTCACCACTCACCTGATAGGCAAAGGTCGGCGCCTTCAGCTCATCGCTGACCCGGCGCACGATATCGAGGTAGGGCATGCCGGGTTTTACCATGATCATATCGGCACCCTCGGCCAGATCCAGAGCGCACTCATGCAGGGCCTCGTCGCTGTTCGCCGGGTCCATCTGGTAGCTGAATTTGTTGCCGCCCTGGATATTGCCGGCGGAGCCTACCGCGTCCCGGAACGGTCCGTAGTAGCTGGACGCATACTTGGCAGCATAGGACATGATCAACGTGTTCGGGTGCCCTTCGCGCTCCAGTGCGGCGCGGATGGCGCCAATGCGGCCGTCCATCATGTCAGAGGGTGCGACCACATCGGCGCCGGCGTGGGCATGACTGAGTGCTTGGCGCACCAGGGTGGCGCTGCTGCGATCGTTCAGCACATAGCCCTGCTCGTCGATGATGCCGTCCTGGCCGTGCGTGGTGAACGGATCCAGGGCGACATCCGTGATGATCCCGAGCTGCGGCTGCGCTGACTTCAGGGCGCGTACGGCCCGCTGCGCCAGACCATCCGCGCTGAAGGCTTCCTCCGCATTGAGGCTCTTCTTTTCCGCGGGCACCACCGGAAACAGGGCGAGCGCCGGAATGCCAAGGGCAACCAGCTCCGCCGCGAGCTCGAGCAGAAGATCGACGCTGAGTCTTTCTACGCCGGGCATGGACCTCACGGCCTCGCGCTTTCCCTCGCCTTCGAGAACGAACACCGGGTAAATAAGGTCGTCGGGGCTCAGTGCATTTTCGCGCACCAGCCGGCGTGCAAAATCGCTAGCGCGCAGCCGGCGCATGCGCGTAGCGGGAAAGGGTCCACGTGTGTTGCTAAAGGCCATGGTGCTTGTCTCCTGTGTCGCCCTAGAGAGCCGCGAAGGCCCTGGCAGCCGCGTCCACGGTCTGCTGGATATCGTTATCTGTGTGCGCAGAGGACATAAATCCCGCCTCGTAGGAAGCCGGTGCCAGATAAACTCCGAGCTCCAGCATATGGTGGAAGAAACGGGCGAAACTCTGCGTGTCGCAGGCCATGACATCGGCGAAATTGCGCACCTTGCCAGCGTCCGTAAAGAAGCCGCCAAACATAGTGCCCGCATGATTGGTGGTGAACGGTACGCCGGCGGCATCAGCCGCCCCCTGCAGGCCTTCGCAGAGCAGGCGCGTGTGCTCGAAGAGCGGTTGGTAAAACCCGGGGCGCGAGATGATTTTCATGGTGGCCAGTCCCGATGCCATGGCGACCGGGTTTCCGGAGAGGGTCCCCGCCTGGTAAACCGGACCCAGTGGCGCGATCTGCTCCATAATCTCCCGCTTGCCGCCAAAGGCGCCGACGGGCATGCCGCCCCCGATAATCTTGCCAAGGCAGGTGAGGTCGGCTTCCAGCCCGAAGTGGCCCTGCGCGCCGTGTGTGCCGAAGCGAAAGCCGGTCATGACTTCATCGAGGATCAGGACCGCGCCGCTTTGTGTACACACCTCGCGCATGGCGCTGAGGAACTCCGCAGAGGGCAGCACACAGTTCATATTGCCAGTGACCGGTTCCACAATCAGGCAGGCAATGCGCTCTCCGTGTTCAGCAAAGGCCGCACGCAGCCCGGCGGGATCGTTGTAGCTCAGGGTCATGGTGTAATCGGCGACCGCTGCCGGTACGCCGGGGGAACTGGGTACGCCAAGGGTTAGCGCGCCGGATCCGGCCTTTACCAGCAGGGAGTCGGAGTGACCGTGATAGCAGCCTTCAAACTTTAGGATGATGTCCCGGCCCGTGTAGCCGCGCGCCAGCCTGATCGCGCTCATGGTCGCTTCCGTGCCTGAATTCACCATGCGCACCAGGTCCATGTTTGGCATGATGTTGCAAATCGTCTCCGCCAGTTCGATTTCCAGTTCCGTTGGGGCACCGTAGCTGAGGCCTTTCTGCGCCTGGCGCACCACGGCCTCACGAACTTCGGGATGGTTGTGACCCATGATCATCGGGCCCCAGGAGAGCACGTAATCGATATAGCGCTTGCCGTCGCAATCATAGAGATAGGCACCGTCGGCGCTGTCGATGAATACGGGCGTGCCGCCGACCGCCTTGAAGGCGCGTACCGGCGAGTTGACGCCACCGGGAATGAAGCGGCTGGCGCGCTCAAAAAGCTCTGTTGATCGGCTCATGGTGTTGCCATTCCTTGTGTTGTGTTGTGTTGTGTCGTGTCGTGTTGTGCGCGGCGCGCCCGGTTGTCCTGGTGGGCTCAGCGGCTTGGTGCCGTCAGGGGCGCCATGTTCTCAGAATGGCTTGAGGACTACCAGAAACACAATGCCGAACAGGAATAGCACCGGCACCTCATTAAAAAAGCGGTAAAAAACGTGGCTGTGGTCGTCGCTGTTACTATTAATAGCGCTGACATAGCGACCGCACTGAAGGTGATACACAAGTAGAAAGGCGACGCCGGCCAGTTTCAGCCACATCCAGGGCGCCTGCAGATAATAGGCGGGATTCAAGGCCATGAGGCTGGCGCCAAACACGATGGCCAGGGCCATGAGCGGCGTAACGAAGCGGTACAGGCGCCGGGACATGATCGCCAGTTGTTCGCGGGTCTGCGCATGCTCACTGGCCGCGTAGTACACAAAGATCCGCGGCAGGTAGAAAAGGCCTGCGAACCAGCAGACAACAAAAATAATGTGCAGGGCGCGTAGCCAGAGCATGCTGCTGTTCCTAGTGGGTCAGATGGTCGAGGGTGAAACGTTCGATGCGGTCCCGGGTGACTACGCCGCGCAAACTGCGTTGCTTGTTCCCGCTGCGGCTGTAGACGCAAACAGCCTCGACCGTGCGCGTACGCAGGATATCCAGAGTCTGTCGCAGGGTCGCCTGTTCCGGCACGACACCGATGCTCCAGCGCCGCAGGGAGGATTCCGTCACATCAAAATTACGGGCTTCCTCCGCCTCTCCCGGCGGGTTGTTCTCAAGCCATTGTAGTAGCTCGCTGCCGCTCACCAGGAAAAGGTTTTCACCCTCCCGGGTGATGAGGCACCAGGTGGGGACTTGCAGGGAGAGGGTACTGCGTACCGCCGGCCCCAGTTGGTCGCTCAGAATGACGACGCTGCCGTCCAGCACGGCGTTCACATCTGTTCGGTGCAGCAACTGATTGAGCGGGTCATCCGGTAGTTGTCGCTGCAGTTGGCGCAGGACACTGCGATGGGCAGAACGCTGCCGGAACAGGGTCAGGTTGGTGAGGTTCGCGGCGACGATGGCTAGCAGTGCCGGCATGGCGACACTGGTGCTCTGCGTGAGTTCGATGACCGCGAGGCTGGCCGCCAGCGGAGCGCCGAACACGGCGCCCATTGTTGCTGCCATACCAATGGTGACGTACAGCGTTGGATCTATGGCAATGGCCGGAAAAAGCTGGTTGCCTACGATACCGAGGAAGCCGCCGATACAGGCGCCGATCAGGAGGTTCGGTCCGATCAGGCCCACGGGCATCCCGAAGCCGACGCTCAGGGCCGTGGCCAGAAGCTTCGCGCCGGCTATGAGCAGCAGCGCCTGTACTGCGATATCGCCGTACAGCACCCTGCCGAGGGTGTCATAGCCGATTCCCAACACCTCGGGTACGGCCACACCAAGCGCACCGGTGACGGTCCCGGCAATGGCAAAACGCACAGCCACAGGCCAGTGCGTGCGACCGGCGCTGATCGTACTGATACGGATAAACATAGCAACGGCTGTGCCGCAGCAAATACCCAGCACAATGATGTAGGGGATCTCCCACAGGGTGCCCAGCTGTACGCTGGACATATCGAAGACGCTCGCGCCGCCACCCAGTTGTCGGCTTACGGCGGAGGCGGCCACGGCGGCGAGCATAACGGGCATGAAGCCGGCCACGGTGTACTCGCTGACGATGACTTCCATCGCAAAGATCACCCCGGCCAGCGGGGTATTGAATGCGGCCGCAATACCGCCAGCGCTGCCGCAGGCCACCAGTACGCGAAGACTGTTGTTTGGCAGCGACAGGGACTGCCCTACCAGGCTGGTGACAGAACTGCCCAGATGCACGCCGGGACCTTCCCGACCACCGGATTGACCGCTGGCCAGGGCGATGGCGCCACCCACGAACTGCACGATCGCATTGCGCCAGGGCAGCATGCCGTAGTTGCTGTGCAAGCGACTGATCACGTGCACGATACCGACCTCCCGGTCCTCCGGCCGCAACAGGGCGAAACCGAGGCCCAGCAGTAGCGCGCCGATGATCGGGTGCAGAAAGCGCTCGAGCGCCGACAGCGTTTCAAAAGCCTCACCGTTGTCGCCCACGCCCCACAGTATAGCCAGCTTGTCGACGCTGTACTCGAAGGCGATCACGGCGCTGCCGGCGAGCATGCCGGCGACGATGCCCAGTAAGGCATAGGCGAGGGCAGACTCGTACTGGGTCAGTGAGCGACGATAGCAGTCCAGATTTATACGCAAGCCGTTGATCCCGGCAAAAATCCCATGGTAGCAATTCTGGCTTTGTCTTTGGCGATATACTCCGCACGTTCATTCTTGCGGAGAGATACGGGTGTTGAAGGTAGCGATCGTTGGCGGCACCGGTTATACGGGCGTGGAACTGCTGCGTCTGTTGGCCATGCACCCGGATGTGCAACTGAGCTGTATTACCTCCCGGTCTGAGGCTGGGCGACGCGTGGACGATCTGTTTCCCAGTCTGCGCGGCTCTCTCGATCTCAGTTTTTCAGTGCCACAAGACAGCCAATTGGCTGAGTGCGACGTGGTGTTCTTTGCCACGCCGCACACGGTTGCCATGCGCAGTGTCCCGGCGCTGCTAGAGGCCGGTGCGCGCGTGATCGACCTCTCCGCCGATTTTCGTTTGCGTGATGCGGCGCTCTGGGAACACTGGTATGGGGAGGCGCACGCCTGTCCGGAACTGCTCAAAAGAGCGGTGTACGGTTTGCCCGAGCGGCATCGCGAGGCCATCCGCGAGGCGCAGCTGCTGGCTTGTCCTGGCTGCTACCCCACGGCAGTACAGCTGGGTTTCATGCCCTTGCTGGCCGCCGGTCTGATAGACAGTGATACGCTTATAGCGAATGCGGGTTCCGGCGTTAGCGGTGCCGGACGCCAGGCAAAAATCGATAACCTGCTGAGCGAAGCCGGGGACAGCGTAAAGGCCTATGCGGTAAGGGGTCACCGGCATCTGCCGGAGATAGAGCAGGGTCTCGGGGATACGGCGGGCGCGCCTGTGAGCGTGACTTTTGTGCCGCATCTGCTGCCCATGATCCGCGGTATTCATGCGACGCTGTACGCCACGCTTAACTCTGCCGGGCGCGCGGCCGATCTGCAGGCCCTGTTTGAGTCCTACTATGCCGATGAGCCCTTTGTGCAGGTGCTTCCAGCTGGCCACTACCCACAGACCAGAAGCGTTCGCGGCGCCA
>JBLIIW010000016.1:0-32958 GCA_047635315.1 Halieaceae bacterium
CTTCCAGCTGTAGCTGATGGTGCCCAGCCCGTCGAGGTCAGTGAGGGAATTGCCTGCCGTAAGCAACTGGCCCTGCTCGGCGATGCCGCTGATGGTCACCGAGCCGCCGGGCTCATCATTGGCATTGGCGACCGCCGTGGTCGGTTCGCTGGCGACCGATTCGTCAGTACCCTGCTGGTCCGTATAGGACGCGGTGAGGATGATGGTCTTGCCCACGTCTTCCTGACCCGTTGTGTAGGTCGGATCAGTGCCGACCTCTACGCCACCGGCTTTCCAGCTGTAGCTAATGGTGCCCAGACCATCAAGGTCGGTCAGGGTATTCGCGGCTGTTAGCAGCTGACCCTGTTCGGCGGTGCCTACGATGGTGACGTCACCATCGGGACCATCATTGATATTGCTAACCGCCGAGGTGGGGTTGCTCTCGACGGCCTCCTCGGTGCCCTGTAGATCCGTATAGGACGCGGTTACGGTGATAGTCTTGCCAACGTCGTCCTGGCCCGGTGTGTAGGTCGGATCGGTGCCGACTTCATCGCTGCCGGACTTCCAACTGTAGCTGACCGTGCCCAAGCCATCGAGGTCGGACAGAGAATTGTCCGCTGTGAGTAGTTGCCCCTGTTCGGGGGTGCCGCTGATAGTGACGGAGCCGCCGGGATCGTCGTTGACGTTGGCGACGGGGTCCGTGGCGCCGCTGGCGACGGATTCAGAGGCGCCAAACTGGTCTGTGTAGGCGGCAGTGACGGTAATAGTCTTGCCGACGTCGTCCTGATTCGGTGTGTAGGTCAGACCGCTGCCGACGTCCCCGTCATCGGCCTTCCAGCTGTAGCTGATGGTACCCAGGCCATCGAGATCGCTGAGGTCATTGCTGGCTGTCAGGAGCTGACCCTCTTCGGCGCTACCATCGATGGTGACGCTGCCGGCGGGCTCATCATTGGCATTGGAGATGGGCGAAGTGGGCTCTGCGTCCACGGCTTCCACCGTGCCCTGCCCATCCTCGTAGAAAGCGGTGACCCGGATCACCTCGCCTACATCATTCTGGCTTGGCGTATAGGTTGGATCAGTGCCGACGGTGACCCCTTTGGCCTTCCAGGTGTAGGTGACGGTTCCGACGCCATCGAGGTCCGTGAGCGTGTTGAATGCGCTCAGTTCCTGGCCCTGCTGCGGTGTGCCAGAGATGGTCACCGTACCCATGGGATTGTCGTTGATGTTGGCAACGGCGACCGTGGGCTCGCTGCTTACCGTTTCCGGAGTGTCCTGCTGGTCCGTATAGGAGGCGGTCACCGTTATCGCCTTGCCTACCTCATTCTGCGTCAGTCGGTAAGTGTTACCTGTTGTAATGACGGCGTTATCGGCTTTCCAGGTGTAGGTGATGGCGCCCAAGCCATCGAGGTCGGACAGGTTATTGTTGGCAGTCAGCACGCGGCCCTGTTCGACGGTGCCAGAAATAGTGACGGTGCCGACGGGATCATCATTGATGTTGGCAACCGGCGATGTTGGATCACTTTCCACCGACTCATCGGTGCCGAACTGGTCCGTGTAGGACGCGGTGACTGTTATGGTTTTGGCGACGTCGGCTTGCGATGGTTGATAGGTAGGCCCCGACCCCACGACCGAGTCGTCGGCTTTCCACGCGTAGGACATGGTGGTGCCCAGGCCATCGATATCTACGATTGTGTTGGAAGCGGTCAGGGTCGCATTCTGTATTGCTGAACCCGAGATCAATACGTCGCCCATGGGGATATCATTAACGTTCTGGACCGGGCCCAGGGCAGCGCTCTCAACCGCCTCATCAAAGCCCCGGAGATCCGTGTAGGTGGCGGTGACCGTGACGTTTTTGCCGACGTCGCTCTGCGTTAGCGTGTAACTGGAGGCAACGCTCTGCTGAACGCCATTAACCTTCCACACAAAGGAGATAGATCCCAGTCCATCGGCATCCGTGAGGCTGGCTGAGGCGAGCAGTGTTACCCCTTCGGTGGCTGCACCGCTGATGGAAACCGTGCCCACAGGGAGCCGGTTGGGTGGCTCAATCAGCGTGACAACTTCATCGGCAAATTGCAGATATTCCACGGTATCGACGAGGTCCGTGCCGTCCGACCCGCTGACTGATATCCTGTCGTCTCGTACCGTCCAGGTGCCATTGAGATTGTCGATAACGGTGTAGTCAGCCCGGTTACCGAAATACTGGGCCGTATCAACCCCATCACCACCGCTGATGGTGTCGTTGTCATACCAGCCGATTAGGAAGTCATCGCCATCCAGGCCGTCGAGCGTGTCATTGCCTTCATCGCCGTCCAGTATGTTGTCGAGGTCGTTGCCAATAAGCAAATCGCCAGCGGTGCCCCCAAAGGCGTTCTCTATTTCTGTGCCGTAGGCGATCCAGACGGTTCTTTCGTCGGTGTAGTCACCACCAGCCTCAAGTGGATCCCTGAACGAAACCGGTGCGCCGAGGGACGACCATTCACCCTCACGCAAGTCAATAATGGCTGCACTTGAAGCACCGCCATAACTTATCCAATCGTCGCTACCGCCCCCGTCCCAGATGGTTTCAAGATACTCGCCGGTATCGCTGTAGAAATACGTATTGTTGCCCGTGTTATGGCTGGTATTGGCGCCGTAAAGGTGCTGAATTGCCTGGATATCGAGGAGCATCAACGTGGTCGGCTGGCGATCCGGGATGAAGTCGTTTCCGCTGGGGTCGAGGGTGTAGCTCATGACCGTATAGAACATGTTGTCGAGCGCATTGCTGAGCAGTGAGCCACCGGACTGGAAGTCGTTCTGAAAAGGATGGCTCAATCCCATGGCATGGCCGATTTCGTGCAGTAGCGTCGTGTATTCCTCGCTGCCGGGCGGAATACTCACCTCTTCGAAGAAATCCGGATTCAGCCAGATATCGCCACCGGCGCCGTCCTCGAACGGGTAGTAGGCGTAGGCCGCAGTGGCGCCGTCAATTTCAATGAAATCACTGAGATCGTAGGTCATCGCAATGCGAATGTCGCCGACCACGGTCGGCGATTCGCTCAGCTCGCTGAAGGAAACATTGGCGACATTTTCGAATTCTGCCAGGGCGCTCGCGAAGGCCAGGCGCTGTGATGAATCGAGGCCAACCCAGCCAGACGTCCACTCGATGCCGTTGTCGAATCCGTAATTGGACTCGTAGTAGTCGGCAATACCCGTCGGAAAGCTGTAGCTCAGGCTGGCGCCGCCGCCGAGGCTCGCTCCCCACTTCTGCTCCGACAGCAGCGGATCGAGGGTGGTGTCTCCGGTGGCAGTGACGCTGTAAAAGACCGGTATATCGCTGGGGGTGTCGCCAGTTAGAGAAGCCATTGATCTGTCATCCTTTTGTTGACCGTAGCCGGAGCGCCACGCAGCGTCGCCTTTCGACGCACTGCTGTCGGTAAGCTCACGCAACTGCAGATTGCGTCATTGCGGCTTACAGGGTAACGATTATTACTTTGCTTAGAGTATAGGCCGCCTGTCGATATGTTGTGAGCGAACTTTTGGGGGGGGGTTGCCGGATCTGCGCGCAGATTTTGTCGTGTAGGGGAGCTGCCTGGTAGCAGGGTGAGAAGGCGGTTCTGCACGAGCGCCGTTGATTATTCAAAGCATTTTAAGGGCGCAGAGCGTTAGTGGCCGCTTGCTTCGTACGCCCTTCTGGTCACGGGCTGCTTAGATCGCGAAGCGAGTAGGACCCTCTGTTGCGGGACCAGCCTCCGCCTTCGGGGGTGGGAGGAGGTAGGGGGTAAGGGGTAAGGGGGGTAGCACCGGCGCTCAGTATTACCCAGTTTGGATCTTCCTGAAGCCGCCGCTGGCGAGCACCGTGAGTGCAGCGCCAGTAGGGCCAGGATTTATCAAGGAATCCGCTATCCGATCAGAAAGTCCACCGCAGGCAGAGCCTCAAGCCCGGAGAACTCCTTGGACTGGGTCATATCGATCACGACCTTTTGCTGGCTTCGAGCGCCCGAATCCAGCTCGCCGGTCCAGAATGCAAAGCCCACCGGGTCCGCTTCCCGGGCAAAGCCGAACGCATACATATGATTGACGAAGTCGGTGCTGGAGATATCCTCCGGCTGTTCTACATCCCCGAAAAAAGCGAGGAATTCATCGGAATCCAGGAAGCCATCTACCATCGTAGTCAGCGTGTAATTACCCTGCTCAATCTCGTTCGACCACCATTCAAAGCCTTCCCTGTCAGGAGTACGACCGAGCATTCCCGCGTAGATACGGTACAGCTGTGCGTCTTCAGCGATGATCGTCCCGCCAGCTTCCAGCAAGAACTGGGCATCGAATAGTAGCCCGCCGTCGTTACCGTCTTCCACGGGGGCGGTTTCTGCGCTCGTTAGGGTTTCGAGAAAGCCACCCTGATCTGTGTACGAGGCCGTTACCGTTATGGTATTGCCAATGTCAGCCTCGGTCAGCAGCAGTGTGGGACTTGTTCCCCGGTCGACACCGTTCGAGCGCCATTGGTATATCACTGAGCCCAATCCATCGAGATCGGACAGGGTATTAGCGGCAGTCAGCTCTGTGTCCTGTTCGGGGGTGCCTGAGATGGTCACCGTGCCGACGGGAGCATCATTGACGTTGGCCACTACCGCGATCGGGATGCTCACCACGGTCTCGTCCCTGGCCGCGGTTATCTCGGTGAAGCCGACATTGGCGACCTTTGAGAATTCTGCCAGAGCGCTCTCAAATTGAGTCTGCTGCGCTGCACTGAGGCGGGTCCAATTGGATGTCCACTCAACGCCAATATTCAGAGCCCCCCCCCCTTAGTTCGCCTCGTATCCATCTCCAAGCGAGTAGAACAGACTGGAATTGGGGGAGCTGTAGCTGAGTGTGACGCCACTACTGAGGCTCATTCCCCATTTTGTCGGGGACGGCAGCGGGTCCAGCTCGTCGTTTCCGCTTGCCGTAACGCCGCTAAAGACCGCTACGTCAGCGTCGGCGCTGCCTGTTAGAGAAGCCATCTAGTTTTCATCCTTTTTGTTAACAGTAGCCGGTGCCTGCAGCCTTTATGCATGCAGCTAATATCGATCGGTATACGCAGCCGTGCTGTGCGTCATCACGGCTTAGGAGTTATTGACCATTGTTTTAGTGGCGGCGAACTATAGGGCGTTTGGCAAGTTACGGTGAGCGAACTCTTGGTGTGTTTTACGGGATGCACGCGCGGGCTCTTTGTTGCAAGCGAGCCTGGTGAGCAGCAGTGTTTTGAGGAGCGCCCATCCCGTATGTCTCGGCATAGAATAAAGCTTACTACGCAGCAGTCCCTACGCGTGCTCCGCCCAACTGGCAACACTACCGCTCACATGCACGCTGCGCATTACCGGGATCAGGACCGCTTCCTGGCGCTTGACGGAGCGCAAACTGCTGATACCAACGGCCGCCAGTGCATCCGCCACGGAGTCCCGCATATAGGTCTCCGCACAGGGTTTTATACAGCTTTCACCGTCTTTATCGCTGTACACGTGCAGCGGCAGCTCATCGATATGGTTAACCTCGGTGAGTCGGCTTTGCCAGCCGGCCTTGAGGAAGCCCTGGGCGATGGCCAGTGTCAGCAGATAGGCACCGGGTGCCCAGCAGTAGAATTCGTGCTCGTGCTCAGGCCCCAGTTCTTCGAAGGCAAAGGTCTCGATGGGGGAGGTACTCTTGCCGTAGGGAAGACGCGCGAGAAAGCGTGGCGCGCAGGCAATCAGGGATCGCGCGCTGGCTTCCTGGCGAACGGCCTGCCAGCCCGCGGCGATGTCTTCGTCCACTGCATAGTTCCAGTCGCTGATATCTTCCTGATGGCCCAGATCATCGCAACCGGCGAGACGGCCCGAGGCTGAGCAGATGACGAGGCTGTGCGCCTGCTCGCCGATTTTGCTGATTGCCGCGGCCAGACGCAGGTCCTCGACATCATCCCTGAGGATCAGGTCGTAATTAATGAGCGCGAAAGGCGTTGCGCCGGGAACCTGCTGTGCGCTGACCAGACGCTGATACAGGGCCGTGTCCTCAATCTGCTCGGCAGTGCCGCAATCGGCCAGCAACTCCTCGCGGCTCGCGTCGAGAACAAACAGCTTCAGGGTCGAGTCCGTTTCCAGGCGGCGCACCAGCAGATACAAGGACAGCCAGTTGGCTTCGAGGTTCTGGAAGTCACCGGCGTGCATGATCTTGCGCAGGGCCTCGGACATCGCATCGCCAAGGGCTTTTTGATAGGTCGGCAGATCCGGGTCCTCCCCGGCTTCCACATAGGGCGATACGATGCCTTGGATAAGCCTGCTGATGTTGCTGGCGGAACCCGCCGAACCGGTGGAGGAGTCGTGGCTTTGCGAGAGCACGGAATCAAACAGATCTTCCGGCATGGGAATACTCTCCCGCGGATCCGCCCCGCTGTTTTTGTCCTCCGAGCTGCTCGTGTCAGGCGCGGCCTCGGCCGCCTGGGACCACGAGCGTATGCGCTCTGCGGCCTCGCCGAAGGATGAAGGGTTTTTCAGCTGACGCTGGAGATTGCGAAATTCCGCAAACAAATGCACCTGTTCCAGCAGGATATCTGGATGCAGTTCGTCGATTTCATCGAAGGCGATCGGTTCGTCGCCAAAAGGCAACTGCAGGCGCACCTTCAGCTTGCTGAATACCTCATCGAAATTATCCCGGTCAATTTCCGCGATCCTGCGCGTGGCCAGGCCTGCCGGGTCACTTTCCCCGCGACTGCCGCGCCCGCTAAAGTCACCCACGAACAGGATATGCATGGGCTGGTCTTCGGGCGGGCGTTGCCGTGGCGCAGTGGGCGTCTTTGATTTGAACAAAATACCACCGGTGGAGATGCTCGGGCGTGACATGGGACGCTCCTGTACGAATCAGTCGACCCCTGATTCTACCCCTGTTTCGGGCCATTGGGAGTCGGTCAACAGGAGATTGTTGCCACGCGCTTCGCGGCTGTTACACGCGCCGGTGCCGGCGGCGTTGCCTAGAAGGTAAACAACTCCCGGAACTTCACCAGGTCCTCGGTCATCGACATATCCCCAAGCAGCATCTCCCGGATAGAGGGGTCACAGGCCATGGTCAGGTTGTGCAGGGGAATATGCTGATCCACAAAAATTGTTTCCAGATCCGGGTAAATCTCCTTCAGCGCATCCAGCAGATCGATGGTAGACATCGTTCGATGCGACAGGTTGTACACGCTGGAGGGCATATCCCGCTTGATCATGCGCACCAGAACCTCGGCCAGGCGATACACGCTGATGTGGGTCATGGTGTGTTCCGGATCACCATGTATGGCCACGCGGTTGGTGAAGTGGGCGTCGAAGATCAACTGGTTTACCGTCGTCTCGAAGCGCAGGTTCTTTGAGTAGCCATAGACATTGGCGCAGCGCACCAGCTGCACGGGTATCTTCTCCATAAGACGCAGCACATGATCTTCGCCGCGCATTTTTGAGATGCCGTAGTAGCTGGTGGGTACCCGGGGATGGTCTGTACTGCTGATATCGCCCTGGCCGTAGACCGACTGGCTACTGAGGTAGATCAGTCGCTCGATTCCCACCTCCTCGGCGGTGTAGACAACTTCTGCGGTGCCCCAGTGGTTGGTTTGCTCGAAGTCGTGGGCATTCTGGTCTGCGAACGGGGTTTCTACCTTGGCGGCCAGATGCACGACTACGTCCATGCCTTCCATACAACTGCGCAGGCTTCTGGAATCCAGAATGTCTGCCTGGATAAAACGCACATTGTTGCGCGGTACCTTGCGCAGGCCGGTAAACAGATTGTAGTTACCCTTGCACAGGTTGTCGTAGACCAGAATATCTTGGATGCCGGGCTCGGCAGACAGACGATAGACGAGCTCATTGCCGATATATCCAGCGCCCCCTGTAACCATGACCTTCATCAGTTGCCACCCGAAACCAGTGTTGTGTTGAGGCCGCACTCGGTTTTGTTCATGCCGAACCAGCGGGCATTGCGGGCGTTGCCCTCACCAGAGGTTTTCATGGTGCAGGGTTCACAGCCGATACTCAGGTAGCCCTGTGCTTCCATCGGGTGCTCGGGCAGTGAGTGATTCTGGCGGTAGTAGTAGATCATCCGGGAATCCCAGGCCAGCATCGGGTGGTAGCGCACACAGCCGTGCTGCGCTGGCTCTTCTTCGCCCATGGCGGCGCGCACGGCACTCTGGTCTGCACGCACGCCGTTAATCCAGATGTCATTCTCGTACAGCACCGGCTCCAGGGGCTGTACCTTGTTGAGGTAGCAGCAGTGGTCCGGATCCGAGGCGTACAAGAAGCGCCCGGCCCTATCCATCTGTTTGATCTTGGGCACATCCGGACGCAGCGCTATTACATTCAGGCTCAGCTGATCCGCCAGCTGTTCGGCGAAACGCACGGTCTGCGGAAATAGAAAACCCGTGTTGGTGTAGTACACCGGGATATCGCGACCTACCCGGCTGATCATATGCAGCAGGGGCAGGCTCTGGGATTGGAACGAACTCGTGGTGAAGACCTTCTTGCCTTCATCCAGATAGGCATGCAGCCGCGCCACGACCGCATCGGCCTTTGCTTCCAGATCTTTCTTGTCAAGGATATCTACCACGGTCAACTCTGCGCTCAAAAGAACGTGAGTCTACGGGTATTGGGCCGCCGCTATTAGACAAGTTTGTTTTCAGTTAATACCTTCGGGGAATATCGAACTGCCTTGGGCGGGGTCACCAAGACCCTGGTTCAGGCGCCACTGCTCCCGGCTGCACCCGGATCTCGCGCCGGCCCGCTAGACTCCAGAGGCCCCCGGCGTTAGTGTTCCCGGGCCTCGGCCACCGGTAGTGAACCCATGAAAGGAATGCCCACCCTATGGATTTCCGCGCTGTTATGCATCGCCAGCAGCAGCGCTTTTGCGCAGATCATCGATCCTGCGGACGCGATTTTTAGCAATGGCCGTATCTACACGATGGCAGAGACTCCCGCGCTAGCCAGTGCCGTGGCCATAAAAGAAGGCAAGATTGTCTATGTCGGTGATAGCGCCGGCGCGCTGGCTCTGGCCGGAGCGCATACGCGCGTTGTGGATCTGGCGGGTCGTATGATGCTGCCCGGCTTTCACGATGTACACGCGCATATCCTCGCCGGGGGCATGTCGCTGAGCGGCTGTAGTTTGGGGGATATCCGCGAGCAAGAAGGGGCGCTGCAGCGCCTTCGGGTTTGCGCAACGGACTATGCATACGAAGAGGGCGAATGGGTGATCGGTGCCCACTGGGCACTGGCGGCTTTTGAGGATGGCAATCCGCGCAAAGAGTGGCTGGATGAGGTGTTCGGGGATCGGCCCGCCTATTTCGTGGATACCTTCAGCCATTCCGCCTGGGTGAGCAGCCGCGCTCTGGCGATGGCGGGGATCAGCGCGGAAACCCCGGATCCTCCCCAGGGTGTAATTGAGCGCGACCCGCTTAGCGGCGAGCCTACCGGGACCCTGAGGGACGCTGCCATGGCTCTGGTGGAGGCTTTGATACCGCCGCCCAGCGCGGAAGATTTTGCGGCGGGAATCCGCCGGGGCTTGCAGGAGGCGCATCGCTTTGGTGTGACCGCCTATATTGAACCCGGGCTCAACCCGGAGCAGACCCGCGTATACGCCGCTCTCGATGAGCGGGGTGAATTGACTGCCCGCGTAGTGGGTTCTCTATCACCCCTTGCCTGGGACGCGGGAAAGACCGATGAGCGTCTCTTCGAGCAGATCAATGAGCAGGGCAATATTGCCGGCCCGCATTTCCGCACCGGCTCCGTGAAGATCTATATCGATGGCGTGCTGGAAACGCGCACCTCGCATATGTTGGCACCCTACGATGACGGCAGTAACTTCCCGCCTTTCTACGCGCGCGAAATACTATTGCCGCTGTACGCGCGCCTACACGCTATGGGCATACAGATTCATACGCACGCTATTGGCGATGGCGCCATACGTCTGGCGCTGGATGCCTATGAACATGCGCGCGATGAGGCCGGCCCCCTGGATGATCGCCATCACATCGTGCATCTGCAACTGATCGATCAAGCGGATATCCCGCGCTTTGGCGAGCTCGGCGTGGCTGCCAGTTTTCAGGGTGTGTGGTTGTACCCGGACGAATACATTGAGGTCGCCGCAGCGCTGGTTGGCGAGGCGCGCGTTCAGCAGTTTTACCCGGCTGCCAGTGTCGAAGACAGTGGCGGTTTGCTGGTTGGTGGGAGTGACTGGGACGTCAGTACCCTCAATCCACTGCACGCGATTGAGACGCTTCTGCGTCGCCAGGACCCGGAAAGTGCCGCTGGCCCTACCCTCGGGGAAGGGCAAGAGATCAGTCTCGAATCAGCCCTGCGCTCCTACACGCGCAATGCCGCGCATCTCATGAAACTGGAGGCCCTGAGCGGCAGCATTGAAGTTGGCAAGCAGGCGGACCTTATTGTCCTGGATCGCGATCTCTTTGCCATACCCCTTACCGCGATCAGTGACGCGCGAGTGTTGTTGACCCTGGTCGATGGCAAGGCGGTGTTTAGCGATGCCGAATTTGCCGGTGGCCTGTCTGCGGAACAGGAATAGGCAACTTGCAATATCGCCCCGCGGGCTGTATTCGTAGATTTATGGCAGCCAAACGTGGCAGAAGTACGCTCGGGCGGCCGGCTGATGCTGATCAGTCGCTGGGGCGGAATGTGCCGAGGACAGGACTCTGAACAAGAGACGGGCAAGCGAGAATGTTTAACAGCCTGCGAGCAACCATCACTGCCATCACTGTTTTTGCGATGTGTGCGGTATGTTTTTCTGTTGTCTATTTTTCTATCGACGAGTATCAACGCCTTTATGCTGAGGCCTCTGCCCAGAACCTCGATGCCTTGTCCGAGAATCTGGCCAGAGCCCCTACCACATGAGATCGTCGGGAATTTCATAGTCCTGATACCAGTCACGTTCCGCCTCCGGCACAATCTCGTCCGTCTCCTGGGCGCAGAAAATGACTCGCTGCGCATCGCGCTCCGCTATCTTGCTGGCCACCTGTGCGGGAATCAGTTCAAAGCGTTCTGCGATGCGTGCTATGGCAATGCTGCCCGCAGCCAGTAGCTTCTGCTGCAGGCGGGTGACATAGAATTTTTTGATTTTCTGGTCGCAGGTGAAATTGAAGCCGACCTCGCCCCCGCGACGATCCAGCTTGTGGTTCTCGATCAGTTGAATGATCTGTGCTTCGACCGCCTTGCGATGGGCCTCCTCATTCAGCGCCTGGTTCAACTGTCGGTCGCGGTCTGCTTTTTCCTCCCGTGTTTGTTGTACCGCCAGCTTCACCTCATCGATCACCTCGACCCGGGACTTATGCGCGGTACGTTTTTGTTTGCGCTTCTCTTTCTCGAGTTTTTTGGCTTTTTTTGTGTCGCTCAGTCCGGCGTTGAGCAGCTGATCTTGCAGAGATCCTGCCATACTAGTCTCCTCTCGTGGGCACGGGTTCGCTCAGTAGTCGCCGCAATTCATCCAGCTGCACAGGCTTCGAGTACAGATAACCCTGAAAACGTGGGCAGCCCGCATCGACCAGGAAGTCGTGGATCTGCTGTGTCTCGACGCCCTCGGCGATAACCTCAAGGTCCAGTGTTTTGGCCATGGACACAATGGCGCGCACGATGCTGGCGTCGCCCGCGTCCTCGAGTACATCTCTCACAAAGGACTGGTCAACTTTTAGCGTATCGAGGGGTAGGGATTTCAGGTAGCGCAGGGACGAGTAGCCGGTACCAAAATCGTCGATGGAGAAGCGCAGGCCGCTGGCGCGCAGCAGATGCATTCGGGCGGCGGCGTCCTCTACATCATCTATCAGAAGACTTTCGGTCAGTTCCAGCTCCATGAGACCTGCTGGCAGCTCATGGGCAGCTATCGTTGCGAGGAGTTTTTCGGCGAAGCCCTTCTTCCTGAACTGCCGTGGACTCACATTGAAGGCGAGAGAGAAATCACGGTCGCCAATATCCTCGAGAAGAAGCGCCCCCATCCTGCACGCTTCTTCCATCACCCAATCGCCTAGACGGTAGATCAGCCCGCAGTCCTCCGCGACCGGAATAAACGCGTCAGGGGGGATAAAAACACCGTCGCGTTTCCAGCGTAGCAAAAGCTCCGCACCGCACATCCTGATATCCCGGTCGTACTGGGGTTGCAGGTAGAGCGTCAGTTCCCCGCCGGTATCCATGGCACTGCGCAACTGCTGTTCCATCGCCATACGTCTGGAGAGTGTTTCCTGCATCTCGTTGACAAAGAACTTGAGCGTATTGCGTCCGTCATCTTTGGCTCTATACATGGCTGTATCGGCATGCCGCAGCAGATCATCTGCATTGTCTGTATCGCTCGGCAGGAGGCTGATGCCAATGCTGACGGTGACGTGGATTTCGTTGCCGCCAATGTGCATGGGCCGCTCAATGGCCTCACGCAGCTCATCCCCGCGGCGGCGCACGAGCGAAACGACCTGCTCAACGCTCCCGTCCAGGTCGGTGAGAAGCGCAACGAATTCGTCGCCGCCGAGGCGTGCGGCGGTATCGTGGTCCCGAAGCAGTTGCTGTAGCCGACGCGCGACTTGTTCCAGCAACAGGTCTCCTACGCTGTGTCCGAAAGAATCGTTAACCCGCTTGAAGAAATCCAGGTCGAGGAACAGCAGGGCCGCGTGCGCACCACTGCGGTGAGATCGACTCAAGCAAGTTGCAAGTCGGTCCCGAAGCAGGCGGCGATTGGGAAGACCTGTCAGCTCGTCGAAGAACGCCTGCCGTTCGATGGTCTCCTCAGCCCTCGTGCGCAGATAGGTCATCTCCAGCCCGCTTATAACCGTAGCGTTTGCGCGACGAGCGAAGATCACCATCATAACGAGATAGAGTAGAACCATCGCCGCCATCACGGAGGATTCCCGTGTGCCCACACCCAGCAAGCGCAGCATGAAGGGGAGTAGTGACATACTGAGGAATATCGCGCTTGCCTCGGTAAAGGCAGAAAGACTGACAATACTTCCCGCACACATTCCGGCGATGACGAAGGCCAGCAGGGATTGACTGAAGGTGCTGCTGGTGTCGTAGAACAGATAACCGGAAGATCCCCAGACCAACCCGGAAGCCACGGTGCTGAACAGCATGGTTCGGTACCAGCTGGCGGAGCTCCGCTGTCTTTCAGGATCAGACTGCCTGCGAAACCGTACAACGGTGGAAATGCGGAACGCCGCAATGAGAAGGGTGATCGCACACCAGCTTCCCAGCACAACCTGGTTGTCCGGGGTCCACAGCAGATAGCCGAGGGCAAAGCTGTTTACCACCACCGCCACAATGGCCACGGCCAAAGAGTCGTAGTAGAGCACCAGGCGCTGGAAGAAGACGCGCTCGTCCAGACCCGCGCGGTCATCGTCCGGGAGTGTTATATCCATTACTGCCCTGTTTCGCCAAAAGGTGTCGATTGCCGGGTCTTCGCAGTAGAACCCGTTCTGGTTTCCAGCAAGCCAGGTAAGGGTGACAGCAGTGGGGTGCAAACACTAGGCTATTGTCCGTCGATGCTCTGCGCAATCGCCTTGTGGTAGACCCTAGACAGCAACCCGGGGGTCCTGCAAGAATGCATTCTTAGTAGTTTATGTGACTCAAACTAACATCATAAAAAGAGCGCATCATGAAATCTCTACGCCGCATGAAAATACTGCTGGTGCTAATGGTCGCGCTCTGGGGCTTTGTCGGCGCCCTCCTTAACGTGACGGACTGGGGACGGACACTGGGTGCTGTAGGCGCGGCGACTTCCATGGCAACCTTTGAGGGTGGGGCCGAGAGTTGGCAGGCTACCTCCAATACCGCGGTGATATGGATGGGCGCGCTATTCATCCTGCTGTCAAAGCTCGCTGCGGGGCTGCTTTGCACCTTGGGTGGGCTAAAGATGTGGCGGGCACGCTTAGAAAAGTCTCCTCAGTTCTCTGCATCCAAAGAGTTGGCCCTTGTGGGCTGTGCGATCGCCGTCGCGATGTTGTTCGGCGGTTTCATTGTCATCGCTGAAAGCTGGTTCGAATTATGGCGCTCAGACCTTATGCGCGACCCGGTACTTGAATCCGCATTTCGCTACGCGGCGATGATTGCCCTGATTGCGATCTTCGTCTCGAGTCCGGAGGACTAGGCCAGGTCGTGGCAGCCAGATTCCATCGCAGAGGCGCTTAAATACCATCAACAAACTCGTTGCCTTGCTTGAAACTCCCTAGTAGCGTTTCGGCCCCCTGGAGAATTCATGTTACATCTGGCCCTGCATTTCCTGGTGCCTATGGCGCTCTCACTACTGTTCTTCAGAAGAAACTGGAAAACAGCGTGTTTGCTGATGATGGCGACAATGTTGGTCGACGTCGACCATCTCCTGGCGACGCCTGTCTACGATTCGACCCGTTGCAGCATCGGTTTCCACCCGCTGCACAGGCTGGGATTTATCGCCGCTTATAGCGTGCTCTGTCTTTTTCCGGCCAGCCGTATTGTTGGCATAGGCCTGCTTGTTCATATGTCCCTGGATGCGGTTGATTGTCAGGCAAACGCGGGAGTCTGGATTTACCAGTAAACGTTGGGCTACAGGGCCTCGTTGACCTCAACTGATATTCACTTGCATCGAGCGCTCCGGCAAATTAACGTGAAATCATGAGTTCATTCAGAGGAAAAATTCACAGGAGTTGCCCGTGTTCAAGCTTTCCCTCTTCCCCAGTTATATGACGCCCACGCATTTTTTTTCACCCACGGGACCCGACAATGCCACCCGGCGGTATCGGGATAGTAAGTAATGGTGCTGCCAATGACTGTCCCGGAAATTAACACGGTGTGCTTTGTCGGCGCCGGTACGATGGGCTGCTACAACTCACTGGTCGCCGCGATCTCCGGCTATCAAGTGGTGCTCTATGACAGATCCCAAGAGGTGCTGGACACGGTGGCGGAGCAGCATCTGCATTGGGGCCCGCTGCTGGTGGCGGGCGGATACTGTAGCGATGAGATGCTCAGCGATGGCCTGCAGCGCGTATCGATTACATCGAGTCTGCAAAGTGCCGTCGCCGATGCTGACCTTGTGAGCGAGTCGATTTTTGAACAGCGAGAGGCAAAGCGTGAGACGCATGCGCGGCTTGATGAGGTCTGCCCCGAGCGAACGGTGTTGACGACCAATTCTTCAACGCTGCTCGTGTCAGATCTCGAGGACGCCCTCAGCAGAGGCGATCGATTCGCCGCGCTGCATTCTCATTTGGGCTCACCGCTCTTCGATATCGTGGCTGGATCGCAAACCCGGCCTGAAGTTATAACCTTGCTTGCCCGCTACGTGATGAGCCTTCGTGGTGTGCCACTGGTGCAGCATAAAGAGCACAGGGGCTATGTATTGAACGCCATGATAGGCGCGCTGCTGCGGGCGGCACTGGAGCTGCGTATCGAGCGTGGATTCAGTGCGGATGAGGTTGATCGGGCGTGGATGAACCATCAATCAGCCAGCATGGGGCCCTTCGGGATGATGGACCTTTTCGGACTGAACGTTATCTATGACAGCTGGACGCAAGCGCGTAGCGGGGCGCATCAGCAGGCCTTGCAGCACAAGGTACTTGCCCTGCTGCAGCCGTTCCTGGACGAGGGACGCCTGGGTGCAAAGAGCGGCGAAGGTTTTTACCGCTATCCACGCCCGGCCTATCAGGCAGACGACTTTCTGAGCGCCGAGTCGGCAGTAGAGGAGGCGCGCGATACGCTGCTGGTGGCTTTGATAAGCCATGGGGTGCTGGTTGCTGCCAGGGGAGTGACCGAGCGAGGCAATGTTGATTTGGCCTGGAGAATAGGCACTCAGCTCCCTGCAGGGCCCTTCCTGTTGCTGGAGCAGATGGGTGTCGAAGCCTATCAGTCGCTTCTGGCAGACTATCTGGATTCGGGACAAATAAGCGCCGAAGATGTGGATGTGATCTCGGCGTACCTCAAGGAGCAAGTCAAAACTGCTTAGCGAGCTGGTCCCGGAAATTTTCCTGCGTGGAAAACCGCCGTGCCGCGCGCCGCGGCTTGAGCAAACAGCTCCTATTGGTCGCCTGCGCTAAACCACTGCACAACCTGATCGTGCACCCGTGGGTCATCGAGCAGGCGGAAATGATTCTTTTCCACATAGACACGGCAGTTCTCGGGTTCAATATGCAGGCGATGGAGATCGTCCTCGTGAGCGCCCGTGGCGCTATCAAGTCGCACCAGCAGGTCACCGAGCAAGTGCCCCATCACGTCGTTCTGATGTCGCCCGATAGTGGCGGCCACAAAGTAGTAGTCGACCTCGGGCAGCAGTGGCACGGGCCTGCGGCTGTCGTGTCCAGCATGATCGGAACGCGGGTCCTGCCAGTCCTCATCAAGGAGGTTGCCATGGCGCAGGTCCTTGATGCCCACGCTGCGGATGCGGCCGATTGCCAGAGGTGCCGCATAGGGAGTTTTCTGCAGCGCTGCGTCGAGTGCGTGTCCGGCTTTTGCGACGTGCGAGCCATGGTGAGGCGTGCCAAGACAGAGCACGCGCTGCAGGCGCTGCAACCAGCTGCTGTCGGCCTGCTGCGCGTACCAGCAGGCGCTGCGGATGACTAGTCCGCCCATGCTGTGTCCAATCAGCGACAGGGATTCCACGGGCACCGGCCAGGCCGCGCAGAGCGTGTCCAGGAGCGCCGCGAATTCCCGCCCGTTGCTGGAGATATGCCGGCCCGTGTTGTAGCGGAGGTAAAGGGGCGTGCAGCCCAACTCATCTTGCAGGCGACCGCCCAAACCGGGATCTTCGTCGCTGGTCCAGCTCAACTCGGAGAGGCTCGATCCGTGCAGCAGTACCACCACATGCGGGCTGGCCGCCGGCAGTGTGTCGGCAAGCGTTTCGCTGTCGAGCGCAAGCGCATCGCCCGCGTTCATCAGGGTCATGGGGATAGCCAGCGGATTACCGCTGTCTTCGAGATGGTCTCCACAGACACCGTTCAGCGCCGCTCTCAAGCGGATCTCTCTCGCCGGGCGCGGCGACGCGTCATCGCCGCTGTCCAATAGATCAAATGATCGATCTACACCTTCCTGCAACACGCTGTTGACGCGGCGGATGGCAGCATAGATGCCGGAGGCGATGCGGCCGTGCGCCCGGGTGCGCTCCAGGGGTGGCTGTGACCAGGGCAATGGGCGTCGGGCGATGGTTTCGTGCATGTGTTCTGCCGTGTTGTTGATGAGTCCCACGGAATCGAAGACCAGCCGGGTGGCACCCTGAACTGTTTTGATTGATGTATTCATACAAGTACTTCCGTCTATTTTTCCGGTTGGGTGGCCGCAGTAGCTGTCCCTTTGCGCGCGGACTTACTCGCCGTCCGTGTAGCGCGTTTTTTTGGCCTGCCAGCTAGCTTCTTGTCAGCCGAGGGCTCCTTAACAACTAAAGCTTTCTCAAGGGCTGGCGACAGGGCCGCAAGGCATTCGCGGCACAGCAGCACCGGGCGTTGGGCCACCGGCAGGCCAACAGCCGCCGGCTCGCCGCGGCGCAAAATCGCGTTGCATTCCTCGCAGATGCCGTTGCGGTTCAACACCAGTTCCTGCCAGCCGAGAACCGGTTTCTCTCCAGCCTCCCGGGCCGCATCCGCAGGGCTATCCGCTGCAAGGGACCGCTCTTCTTTGTGTATGGCCCGGGCGAGCTGAGCGCTGTCGGCGACCACGTCCTCGACCAGGCTGAAGGTATTAAGCAGTACGTTACGCACCACGGTGGAAACTGAGAGTCCCAGCTTTTCCGCCCGGCCGCGCAACTCCGTGTCCAGGTCATGGGGAATGCGGGCCTGTAAGACCTTGTCCTTGGTACGACGACGCGCGCTGCGGCGATGCTCTGTCATGGAAGCTCCGGTGGTGTTTTCGATAACGGCAGGGCGCAGCTTAGGGTATATGTAATACAAATGTCAATTTTTGTACTACAAACGATGACAGTTAAAAAAGAAGGCCATCCCGGACTTGCTCCGGTCGAGCAGTAGGGGCGAGGTTAATAATCTCAGGCTTCTCGGCCATGGCCCGGCAATGCTTATCGGCCTCGGCGCAGGGGAAACTCACTGAGATCTATGTAGACTGTAGCTGTTGCATAGCTGTGTGAACGCGAGGAGCAAAACATGACATACGCTATTCCTGAGAAGAATGACCTAGCTTTTGCGTCAGCGGAGCAGTTGACCGCGCGTATCATAAATCGGGAAATATCCTGCGAGGAAGTCCTGCAGCACTATCTTGCACGCGTTGACAAGTACAACGACACGCTGAATGCGATTGTTGTGGATATTCGCGAAGAGGCGCTCGTCGATGCGCGGGCCGCAGACAAGGCCCTGGCTGACGGCAAGACCCTGGGGCCGCTGCATGGTGTGCCCATGACCGTAAAAGAGTCCTACAACATTGCCGGCACAGCGACGACCTGGGGCAATCCGCAGTGGCGCGACAATGTCGCTGGCGAAGACGCCGAATCGGTAAAAAAGCTGAAGGCCGCCGGCGCCGTTATTTTTGGCAAGACCAATGTGCCGCTGATGCTGGGGGACTTTCAAAGCTACAACGACATTTACGGCACGACGAAAAATCCCTACGACCTCCAACGAACGCCCGGGGGTTCCTCCGGTGGCTCGGCGGCGGCGCTGGCGGCGGGAATGACGGGACTGGAAACCGGCTCTGATATCGGCGGATCAATCCGCAATCCGGCGCATTTCTGCGGCGTTTTCGGACACAAACCCACGCACAAACTGCTGTGGATGCGCGGACATTCACCGCCGGGGGATTCCCGCAGTACCCCGGATCTATCCGTAATAGGGCCTCTCGCGCGATCGGCCGCCGACTTGCGGACCGCCGTGCGTGTTATGGCCGGTCCCGATGCGATCGCCGCGCGCGGCTTGCAGCTCAAGCTACCGGAGCTGGAGAAGTCCCTGGGGCAGTTGCGGGTCGCGGTCTGGAAGGATGATGAGTTGTGCCCGGTCAGTGCCCAGGTGCGCGGGCGCGTCGAAGGGGTGGCCGACGCTTTGCGGCAGGCCGGAGCGTATGTTAATGAGTCGGCGCGACCCTCATTTGATACGGAGCACAGCCATCGGGTTTACCAGAACCTTCTCCATGCGACGATGGCCTCACGTATGCCCGACGCAGACTACGCGGGTCTGAAGCAGTATCTGGCAACCCTCGGTCCGGATGATGACAGTGAAACCGCAAGGATCTTGCGCGCACAGTTGTGCAGTTTTAAGGAATGGGGCGCTAGTAACGATTTTCGTCAGCACCTGCGCTGGTCCTGGCATGAGTTTTTTCAGGACTACGACATCCTGCTTACACCGATCATGCCAACGGCTGCCTTTCCCCACGATCATCGCGATTTCGCCGAGCGCCAGATCGCCATCGATGAGCAGCAGCGGCCCTATTTTGATCAGGTGTTCTGGGCCGGGCTGACCGGTGTCGCTTACTTGCCCTCAACGGTGATTCCGACCGGACTGAACGACCAGGGGCTGCCCATCGGGGTGCAATTGGTTGGTCCGGAGTATGCTGACATGATGACTATAGCGGTCGCCGAAGCCTTAGAGAAACTGGGTTACGCGTTTACTCCACCGCCACATTATTGCTAAACGCGCCGCTATGTGGGGCGACAGCATCATCGCCCGGTCAGTGGAGCATATGCAGGAGCGTTACGACTGCAGCTTGGCTGGTCTGCGCAGACGGGTATCGCGCCCAGCGGTACTAGTTACCTTTGTAGATAACACCATCCTTCATCACGAATGACACCGATTCGGTGACACTGATATCTTCTAGTGGATTGCCGCGTACCGCGACGATATCCGCCAGGAAGGCTTCGCGGATAATCCCCAGATCATCGCATTTCATAAGGGTTGCCGCATTTATCGTTGCCGCGCTCTAGCGCCTGCGTTTCGATCATGCCAAATTTGACCATGCGGGAGAATTGTCGCGCGTTGTAACCGTGCGGATAAATCGCTGCGTCGGTGCCGAATACCCTTTTGACCCCGGCTTTCATGGCGGCACTAAAGCTCTCTCGCTGCACACGATCTACCTTCTCCCCTTTCTTGAGGTTTTCTTCGGGAACGCCATTCTCCCGGCCCCGGGACAGGGTGTACTCCGTGTTGTAGATATCCATTGACAGGTAGGTGCCATGTTCCTTGGCCAGCTGGATAGCCTCCTCGTCGAGCATGCTCGCATGCTCGACGCTGTCGACGCCGGCCAGGATTCCGGCTTTTATACCCGCGGTCCCATGGGCGTGTGCCGCCACAACCAGATCGCGGTAGTGCCCCTCGCTCACGACAGCCTGCATTTCCTCCAGCGAATACTGGATCTGTCCAACCCTGGTGCCCCGGGAAAATACGCCACCGGTGGCACAGAACTTGATCGCATCGGCGTTCACGGTCTTGCGGGGAACGGACAGCAGGCGCGCTTCAAGAAAAAAAACCTGACCCGGGGGGCTGGACAGATGAACATGCATGTCCATAAATCCCGGCAGCAGTGTTTCCTCCTGGATGGGGCGGCGGATATCGAAACGTTTCTGTAGAAGCAGGAGACGCAGCTCATCAAGTCCATCGGTTTTCATTCGACCTGGTAAGAGGTCTTTTATACGCAGGAGGATGACACTGCCCGTGTAGCGCCCGCTCCGCTGGGAGACTGGATGGCGGCGTTTAGCGCGGCGATGAGCGAGCGAGACCCGGAGTTCTCGATCCACCGCAAGATCTCACATAACCCCGACAGGCCCACAGCCAAGTCCTACTTCTTTGAGTGCTACGGTGTGGCGTCAACTACCCTTGAAATGGGGGACGGGACTCTCGCGAGCACGACCCACGATTACGCGGGGGTTGCTGACGAGGCCTTTACGCGCGCCTGGCTTCAGCAGCCGTGAGCGCTGTGTGGAGAACCACCCTTGCCCTTGGGCGGACTCTCTATGCCAGCTCCGGCATCAGTGCCGACGCGGCCCATCTAAAGGGGGGCAGTTTTGATGCAACCTCTTCACAGCATGGCGTGGTCGCGTGTACCGCGACTTTGGCTCTGGGGGAAAGTTATGTCTTGTTTTTCTCACGCATTGATGATTTTCTTGGCCCTAGGGGTTTTCCTGTGACCGGGATCAGCGTTTGCTGGTCGATAGCCGCTCAACCTCGTACTCAATAATAAAATCAGGAGGTTCAGCGCATGACCCAGTTGTCAGGGCGTCACCGGTTCACCCGGAACACATAAGGTTTTGGTATCTGCTGTTGGGATGGTGCTCGCATCCCTGTCTGGCGGCGTGTCGGCGCAGGATACGAGCGAAGAACCGGAGTAGATTATTGCAGAGGTATTGGTAGTCGGCTCACAGATCAGGGGCGCCAGCATCAGCAGCGCGCTGGCGGTGAGTGTGGTCGATGCCAAGGATATTGAGGTGATGGGCGTCGAGTCCGGCGATGAACTCTTCCAACTGATCCCTGAGAACGGCCAGAACTTCTTCAGCGAAGCGGAGAACTTCACGGACGAGCGTGCACCATTGGCGGATCGATACTTCCGGTACTTTGCCGACGCGCATACGGAATACGGTCGCTATATGTATGCCGATGTGCGGATGAGTTTCTGAAGCGAAGACGGGCGCCCTGCGCGGCGCCCGATTGCAAATTTTGCTGCCCGACCCTTTAGCGCTGCCTGCGTGGGGCGGCTCTCGGGGGATAGAGCATGGACCAGCCACCAGCAGCGTCTTTAGACTTCGATCTGGCGACGTATCAGCGTATTGGATTGCTGGCAGGACCGGCGATTTTCACGTTGATGCTGGCCTTATCCAGTTCCCAGACGGCGATGCCCGAGATGGCTTGGCGGGTTGCCGCCGTTGGTATCTGGATGGCGATTTGGTGGGCCACGGAGGCTATTCCGGTGCCCGCCACAGCATTCGTGCCGTTGGTGATCTTCGATCTGATCGGGATTGCGCCGATGCGGGAAGTAGCCCAGAGCTATGCTCACCCGATTATTTATCTTTTTCTTGGCGCGTTCATATTGGCCCTGGCCGTGGAAAAGTGGTCGTTGCACCGCCGCATGGCTCTGTGGATCCTGGCCCGCACGGGCACCGATGGAAAGCGTCTGATACTGGGGTTCATGCTGGTCGGTGCGTTGCTATCGATGTGGATGACCAACACCTCCACGACCATGATGCTACTGCCTATTGCCGCCTCCGTTGCGGCACTGATAGCGGAACAGACGCCGGATGGCCGGGACACGCAGGTCCGGAATTTTCAGATCGCGTTGATGCTCGGTCTCGCCTATTCCACCACTATCGGTGGACTTTCCACACTGGTCGGCACGCCGCCGAACATCCTGCTGGCCGGATTTCTCGAGGATAACTACGGTATCCAGATTGCTTTTGCCGACTGGATGATGATCGGCGTACCCCTGTCTACCGTGTTGCTCCCCCTGGGCTGGTGGCTGCTAAGCTCCGTGGTTTTCCGGGTGGATATTCCGGCCAGCCAGCAGACACAGGGCATCATTGGCGATATGCGGCGTGAAATCGGCCCGATGAAGACGCCGGAGAAGCGGGTTGGCGTGGTGTTCCTGCTGGTAATCCTGCTGTGGATGAGTCGCGGCGCTCTGTCGCAACTGCCGTGGCTTGCGGGGCTTAGCGACAGCGGCATCGTTATGGCCGCGGCACTATTATTGTTCTTGATACCCAGTGGTGTGCCGGGTCGCGGCCCTTTGATGAACTGGTCGGATGTGACCCGACTTCCCTGGGGGGTGCTGATACTCTTTGGGGGCGGCCTTAGTCTCGCTGCGCAGGTATCGGATTCGGGGCTGGCCGTGTGGCTGGGGGAAGGTCTTTCGCCACTGGCCTCCCGGGGCCTCATCGTGCTGGTGTTGGCCTCCGCGGGGCTGGTGGTGTTTCTCACGGAACTGACCAGCAATCTTGCTACGGCGGCAACCTTCCTGCCGGTCATTGCGGCGATTGCCCTGCAGTCCGGGATCGATCCGCTGGTGCTCTGTGTGCCGGTAACATTAGCGGCCAGCTGCGCGTTTATGTTGCCGGTGGCGACGCCGCCTAATGCGATTGTCTATTCTTCCGGCGTGTTGCGTATTCCCGATATGGTGCGTGCGGGTTTTGCTATGAATGTGGCGGCCCTGGTGCTGCTAACTATAGTTGCCGTATGGCTGGTGCCGGCGGTACTGGGCTGAGCGGAGGGGAGGGGAAATCAATATGGCGCGAATGACAGTATTCAAGGCATTCTGCCTTATTTTCTGCTGGGGCTGTACTGGCAGCGTCGCGCTTGCCTAGGAGACATCTTACGGCGCCGCAGGACTGAGCAAGCTCGAGATTGCAGCGCCCACGCGGGTGCTATTCGTGGACAACAGTTACCTCTACTACAACGACAGCCTGCACAATCACGTCAAGCGCATAGTCGTTGACCTGCGTCCGGATTTCCTCTTGCATGAGTATTTCGATGGTACACATCCCAATCTTCGCGGCACCTGTCTTGCTGCGTGTGTGGTATATCTGAGCCTGTACAAGGGCACCCTGGATGGTTTGTCCTATGACTATTTTGGAGATCTGTCAGCCGCTGACATTGAGTACCTGCAGACGGTGGCAACGATAGCGAGTGAGCGATTTTCCCGGCGCTAAACTGGCGGACTCCGACGGGCGCTCTGTGATATTGCGCTGAAAACACATGCGCCAGGTCACGTACTGGCAACGGACGAAGGTATCAGGATATGAAACAACTCATTGCCGCGACCCTATGTATTTT
Organism: Halieaceae bacterium; assembly: GCA_047635315.1. Lineage (GTDB taxonomy): Bacteria > Pseudomonadota > Gammaproteobacteria > Pseudomonadales > Halieaceae > Congregibacter. The sequence continues at coordinate 23,627 of JBLIIW010000016.1, forward strand.
TGCAGCTCTCAGCTTTTCGGGCGCTCATGCCTGGGATCCCAAGGATGAGGGAAAGCCTGAGAATGAGGCTGCAGCTGCGAAGCAAACGATGCTCGCGAGCGATCCAGCCATGCAGAGGTTTTTTGACGCCGCAGCGGGCTGGGTGATTATCCCAACGGTCGGCAAAGCGGGCTTCGGCATCGGGGGGGCCAGGGGCAAGGGACTTCTTTTCGAAGGTGGATCGGTCGCCGCCGAGGTGACGCTCACACAACTCACCGTGGGTTTTCAGTGGGGTGGCCAAGCCTATAGCGAGTTCATTTTCTTCGAAACTCCCGCGGCTGTCGCGAGCTTCAAGGAGGGCAACTTCGAACTTGGGGCGCAGGTCTCTGCGGTCGCCATAACGGCTGGCGCGTCGGCGGATGTAAACTACCGCAATGGCCTGGCGGTCTTCACGCAGACGAAGGGCGGACTGATGTATGAGGCATCGGTGGGCGGACAGAAGTTCAAAGTGAAGCTCAAAAAGTAGTCTCCGACAACAGGAGCAGCGTGCCCGTGAGTTCATAGATGCTGGCGCGCACAAAGCTCCACGCAGCTAATACTGGCTTGACGGGCGAAATCGGTATGCACAGAGTAAACTAAATATTATGCATATAACGCCGCTTTCACCCGGTTGCGGTGCGCTGGTAAGGTACCTCCAACTGGCAACCCTCAGCGACAATCAACTGGCGGAGTTGCGAGCTGCCTTTGCTGAGTATGGCTTGCTGTTTTTTCCGGACCAAGAACTCGAGCCGGAGGATCATCTGGCTTTCGCCAGACACTTTGGCGATATTGTCAGCAGTAAATTTTTCAGGCCCGTTCCCGGTTACCCCCAGATTGCCGAAGTGCGCAAGGAAACAGCCCAGCAGACCAATATAGAGGGTGGTTGGCACACGGATCATTCTTACGACAATGAACCGGCTCTGGGGTCTTTGCTGGGGGCGCGCGCCCTGCCGGCCGCGGGGGGCGACACCTGGTTTGCCAATCTCGCCGCCGCCTATGACGCTTTACCAGATAGGCTGAAGCGAGCTGTAGCCCCGCTGCGCGCAGTGCACTCGAATGTCCATCTCTACGGGGTGGAGGGTTATTATCGCGGCACTGACCTCGCCGGTCAGCTGGGCGGCGCCGACAGAGTAGGGGCGGCGGTGCACCCGGTAGTTGTGCGGCATCCCGAGAGCGGGCGAAAAGTACTCTACGTCAATCCCGGCCATACCCTGAGTATAGAAGGCTGGAGCAAGGCAGATAGCGACGCCCTGCTGGAAGAGCGCTACGCACTGGTCGACCAGCCACAATTCACCTGCGAGTTTAACTGGCTGCCGGGCTCCGTGGCCTGCTGGGACAACCGCAGCACCTGGCACTTCGCCCAGAATGACTATCAGGGCGAAGCGCGCCTGATGCACCGCATTACTCTTGCGGGAAGTGCTCTGAGAGCTGTCGCAGAAGACTCTGGAGACGCTTATGCTGCAGGTTGAAGCGCTGGTTAAGGAGTACGGTGAACTCACCGCCGTCGATTCCGTTTCATTTCAGGCCGGCGAAGGCAGGGTATTCGGCCTGCTGGGCCCGAATGGTGCGGGAAAGTCCACAACAATCAATTGTATTTCCGGTTTACTGACACCGACATCCGGCCGTATTGCTGTGTCGGGTCACGACATCGCAAGAGACGGTAAAGCCGCCCGGCGGTCACTTGGAATCGTCCCACAGGATCTCGCGCTCTACGAAGACCTGCCCGCCGTCGAGAATCTGCGCTACTGGGGAAAAGCCTACGGACTGCGCGGCCGGGAGCTGGAAGATCGGGTGCGGGAGGTGCTGGTGCATATTGGCCTTGCCGATCGCGCCCGGGATTTACCCGAGACTTTTTCCGGGGGTATGAAGCGCCGGCTCAATTTTGGTTGCGGCATTGTGCACAAGCCGAAGGTCCTTTTGCTGGACGAACCGACCGTGGGTGTGGATCCACAGTCCCGGGCAAGACTCTTCGAGCTGGTGGAGGCGGAGCGAGATGCGGGTGCCTGCATTTTGTACACGACGCACTACATGGAAGAAGCCGAGCGCCTCTGCGACTCACTCGCGATCATCGATCATGGGCAGATCATTGCGCAGGGTTCGGTCCCTGAACTGCAAGCGCAGCTGAATGCGCGAGACACTTTACACCTCACTGGGACTTTTCCGGCTGTGAGTACGAAGTCGGCGATTAAGGCGCTGAGGTCGACGCTGGGGGACCTGGAAATCCTGAGTCTGGAGGACCACAGTCTGATCCTCACCTTGTCATCCGCCTCGCAACACCTGCCGGTTATTTTCGATGCGATCAGCAGTGCCAGGGGGGCGGTAGCAGAAACGAGTTTGCGCAGTCCCAACCTCGAAACCCTCTTCTTGCTGCTCACGGGCAAGGAGTTGCGCGAGTAATGCTCGGCTTCCTGGTCGCCTCCATGAAGAAAGACCTCCTGCGCTGGGGCCAGGAGCGCAATACGCTACTTATATGGCTGGGTGTACCGTTTCTTATCGGTGGGCTCATGACGGCGATGATGGACGGGGACGACGGGCGACCGACCGGTGTCATACTGGTTGCCGATCAGGATCAGTCGCTGCTGAGCGGACTGTTTGTGGGTGCCTACACGCAGGAGCAACTGGGCGGTTTGTTGATTGTTGAGCGGGTCAGTGTGGAAGAAGGCGAAGAGCGAATCAACGTCGGCGAGGCCAGTGGCTTTTTGACAATTCCCGTTGGCTTCCAGGACGCGTTCATAAATGAAACGCCGGTAACCCTGCTACTCAAAACCAACCCTTCGCAAACCATTCTCCCGGGCATTATTGAAGATGTAACGGAGATACTCCTGGATGCCGGGTTCTATGCACAGCGACTACTGGGACCGGAGATTCGCAGCATCAACGAATCGGGCTCTCTGGAGGACAGCAGCGATGTGTTTGTCGCCGCTGTCTCGGTCGATGTTCGAAACAAAATCAGCAATATACAGACAAGACTGTCGCCCCCTCTGCTCGAGATTGTTATCGTGGAGCCACCGCCGACGCAAGCGACGCCCGGGATGGCCCTGCTGTTCGTCCCCGGCTTCATTCTGATGTCTATCTTGTTCTCATCGAACAGCCTCGCTGCAGATTATTGGACCGAGAGCGAGAAAGGCACCTTGCGACGGCTGCTGTCGGCGCCCGGGGTTTTGGCTGGCTTCGTAGCGGGAAAGGCGCTTGCGGCCCTGGCCGTCTTCGCGCTTCTCGCGACCATTTTGTTGAGCGTGGGATTTGCTTATCACGGCATTGCCTGGAGTAAATTCCTGCCGTCGCTGCTGTGGGTTTCTCTTGGCGGCGTTGCTCTCTTCTCGTGGTTCGCTACGTTGCAGATGTTGTTCAAAAGCCATCGCACAGCGGAGATCATTATGACAGCCTTGTTGTTTCCGCTAATGATGATCGGCGGTAGTTTTTTCCCCCTGGCAGCACTCCCGGATTGGATTGCGCGAATAAGTCGCTTGTCGCCCAATGGTTTCATGGTCGATCGCTTGAGCACCGAGCTAACATCGGCCAGTGCCTGGTCGATCGACGGGTCGAGCTGGCTAACTCTACTGGGGCTGACGATCGCCGGCCTGAGCCTCAGCACCTGGCGGTTGTACAGCGACTTTGCGCGGCGTTAAGCGATGAAAAGTAGTTTCTTTATCGCCGGGCACGACATCCGCAACCAGCTGCGACGGCGATCCATTTTGTTGTGGATTTTCCTGATGCCGCCGATCTTTTGCTACTTCATCGGCACGATGACTGGCGGTTTTTCCTCGGGCATTAGTGGTGGCGCAGCGACTCCGATCACGATCGTGGCGAAATCGCCGGGCTTTCTGCAAGAACAGCTTGAACTACGACTCGAGGACAATAACTTTCAGGCGCAGTGGGTGGAGGCGCTGCCCGACGCAGTTGAGGCGGATTCACCCGCCCGAACACTGAGCCTAGATGCGGATCTAAGTGACAAGGTAATGGCGGGGCTACAGGTGCGGGCCAGCTTTGATACACAGGCCAACGCGCTGACCCGGCAGTTTGAAGAGCTGCGAATACAGCGCGCGCTGTACACCTTTGTGGCCGATGTTATCGTTTCCGAAGCGGCTCTGGGCTCACTCAATGCCGAGACGCTTATTGAACTTAATGACACGACGCGAGTGTGGCAGTTGGATGTTGCCCAGGCCGGGCAGCGCAAGGAAATACCTTCAGGGTTCCAGCAGGCTGTGCCGGGCATATTGGTAATGTTCACTTTGCTCGTATTACTGACTGGCAGCGGTAGCCACCTGGTCCAGGAGCGTTTACATGGCTTGCTGCGACGTCTTGCGTCTGCGCCAATTTCCAAGGCAGAATTGTTGGCGGGCAAGTGGCAAGCCCGGATGGTTCTGGCCGCGATCCAGATAGCCGTCGCCCTCCTTTTCGGCACCTTCCTGTTCAAGATGGACTGGGGCCCTAATTTGGCCATGGTGATTATCGTGTTGTTTGCATGGGCCAGTTTTTGCGCCTCAGCCGGTCTGTGGCTGGGTACGGTGGCAAGGACCGAAGCGCAAGCCAACGGTCTGGGCGTCCTCACTGCCAATGGGCTTGCGGCACTGGGTGGTTGCTGGTGGCCTATCGAGGTAACGCCGGACTGGATGCAGTTTGTTCAGAAGTTGGTGCCTACCGGCTGGACCATGAACGCCTTGCACAGGCTTATCAGTTTTCAGGGTGAGGCGGTGTCGGTCCTTCCCAATGTTGCAGTACTGCTGCTCGCGGCAGCCGTCTTTGGGTGGCTGGCGACGCGCAGTTTCAAATACAGTTAGGCGATGAGAGCGGCGGCGAATCCGCAAACAGGCTTCAAAAACTGCCCTAGAAAGTCAGCGTAAACCGCGCGCCGCGGGGCTCTTCATTGCGGACGGTAATAGATCCGCCGTGTGCGATCATAATCTGCCGGCTGAGTGCCAGCCCTACCCCACTACCATCGCGCCTGGTGGTAAAGAAGGGCACGAATATCTTCTGTTGAATTTCCTTGGGGATGCCTGGGCCGTTGTCGGTGATCTCGATGATCACGTGTCCGCGCTTGTTGAATCTCGCGCGCAGGGAAATCGCACCGTCTGCGTGGGACTGCAGCGCTTGCGCAGCGTTTTGCAGCATGTTGATCAGAACCTGCTCGATCATTCCGCGATCACCATCCAGTTCTAACTGTGCGGGCTCAACGTCCATATGTAGGGATATGCCCTTTGCTTCCCAGTCGTTTGCGGCGAGGCGGGCAACCGTTTCAAACAGCGCGCTGAGCCTGAATGATGATTTTTCCGGTGCTGGCAGGTGCGTCAGGCGTCGATAGCTGGAGACAAATTTCATGAGGCTGTCGGAACGTCGAGCCACTGTGGCCACGGCGTTTTTTACATCGACCAGATCCTCCACAACATCGGGGTGATCGGTAACTTTTGCTGCGGCGTCATCGACAAGATCGACAGTCGTTTTAGCCAGGGAGGCAACGGGTGTGATGGAGTTCATGATCTCGTGTGTCAGGACCCGCACGAGATCCTGCCAGGCGTCGAGTTGCATACCATCCAGTTCGCTCTGAATATCCTGCAGGCTGATCAGCCTCTCGGGCTCTCCTTCCAGGACTATCTCGCTAACGGCGACCGTTAAGCGTCGCTCCATTCCATCTACAGCGAAGTCCGCGAGCTGCCGCTCGCCGGGTGGGAGCTCCTTCAGAATCTTTGAAAATGCCTCGCCGTAGAGCGCCATGTCGTTTACATCACCGATATGGCTAACGCCGAAGAGGCGTCTGGAGGTGTTATTCCATAGTGTCACCCGACCGTCAGCGTGCACAGAAATGAGCGGCACGGGTACATGTTCAAGAAGCGCATTAAGATGCCTCAGTTCACTTTCCTGCCCTGTTCTTTGTTCCCGAAATTTCTCCAGGATGTCGCTGAAGGTAGCACCGAGATCCTCAAAACCCGCGCCCATGCTGCCCAGATTGAAACGCTGGCCGAAATCCGCGTAGCGTGCGGCATCGAGAAAGCGGCTTATTTCCTGATTCGTCCGGGAGACGAAATGAACGACTTCGTAGCCCAGCATCGCGACCAGGCCGAGAGAGAGCAGTGTTGCAGCATGGAAGCCCGGCGCGGAAAAGAAATAGCCCAGTGCAATCAGTAATGCCATGATCACTGCGAGGCGAAGCGCAAGAAGCGCGCTGAAACGGTTAAAGCCCATGCTTTTCCATCCTTCGGTAGAGGGCCGCGCGCGTAAGGCCCAATTCCCGGGCCGCGCGACTGATATTGTACTGGTGCTTGCGCAGCGCCTGCTCGATAGCCTGTTTTTCCATGCGCGCCAGGTTCAGGTCTCCCTGGGGCGTGAGCTCCGGGTGTGCAGCGCTTACGGCGCCCTGGTGGTGTGTCTCCTGGGAGTCCTTAGTGAGCTGCTGTGGACCGTGCGAGCGCAGCTGAAAATCCTGTACCTCCAGTTCGCGGCCCGTCGCAAGAATCACCGCTCGCTCTATGGCATGGCGCAGGGCACGCACGTTGCCAGGCCACGCGTCAGCCATGATCGCGACCATCGCTGTATCGGACACGGGCCTGTTCGGTTGCTCATACTTACGCGAATAGATGTCCAGATAGTGATCGACAATAGCGCTGATATCCTCTCGACGCTCTCGCAGGGGAGGCAACACAATCTCGACGGTGTTCAGGCGGAACAGGAGATCCTGACGAAAACGGCTCTCGTTGCCCAGTTCACTGCGCGATGCATTGGTCGCCGCAATAACGCGTACATCGATGGGAACCGATTTGTTGGAGCCCACCGGCGTGACCCGCCGCTGCTCCAGGGCCGTCAGCAGCTTGGCCTGGAGGTGCAGGGGCACATTGCCAATTTCATCGAGGAACAGCGTGCCCCCATCTGCAGCCTGAAATCGCCCGATTCGATCGTCCCGCGCATCGGTGAAGGCGCCTTTTACATGCCCGAACAGCTCCGACTCAAACAGCGACTCGGTTACAGCCCCGAGATCCACACTGAGAAACACCTGCTGGGCGCGTCGCGAGCGGGTATGCAGGGCGCTGGCAACAAGCTCTTTACCGGTTCCGTTCTCCCCAAGGACCAACACGTTGGCATCTGTCGGCGCGCTGCGCTCGATCAGTGAATGCACGGATCGCATCGCGGTTGATTCCCCGAGCATCGGCTGCCTGGCCAGGCCGGCGATTTGCACAAGCTGCTGATTCGTCTGTTTGAGTCTTGTGGTTTCTCTTCGGCTGCGTCTGAGCTTTGCGCTGGAAGAGACTGTGGCAACCACTTTTTCGTTCTGCCAGGGCTTGGCTATAAAGTCCGTCGCCCCCTGCTTCATCGCATCTATGGCGACGTCTATACCGCCGTGCGCTGTAATGAGAACGACCACCGCCTCGGGATCGATCTCCAGAATTCGTCGCAGATAATAAAAACCCTGTTCCCCGGACGACTCCCCGGGACTGAAGTTCATATCCAGCAAAATCGCATCGAAGCTGTGCTGCGCCATCAGCTTGTCGATGTCTTGCGGTCTCGCGCAGGTAAGCACATCGTCAAAGTGACGCTTCAGTAACAGCCTGCCCGCAACGAGAATGTCTTCATCGTCGTCGACGATCAGTAGTTTTCCGCCGCGATCTGTCATATCCAGGCCTGCCCCCAAGCATCTGCAGCCACTCAGTGAAGTAGGCCATCTACCGCCTCAGAAACCGCTGCGGCTGCTCGGGAGCGTACACCGGTTGTTCGAAAGTGAACAGTCACTAGTGTTCGTAAACGAACGGCATGAAAAATTATCTCTTTAAATACAATAGGTTACTAGATGGCACGGCATGTGCATTGTAAGTATCACAACACTGATCATCCAGCGACAAGCTGGCTAAGGATTTGAGACACCATGAACCCAGAAGAAAAGACAACGACCCTTGGTCCATCGGGAAACCGTCGACACTGTTTCGGTATTTCCGGGTCCCGCATGCACCGCCGCGTTGCGAATCAACACATACCTGGATTGGGGGCCCTGAGCCCGATGGTGCTGGGTGCTTTTGGGATTCTGCTGTCTACTCTGGTGTTGGTCGGAGCGACCAGCCCGAAGCCAGCGGTTCACCGTCCTCAGCTGGCCGCGTTCGATGCGGCGGCCTGCAGCCGGGAGGAAAACAACGGGGCGGTTGGTGTCGTCCTTGGCCGGATTATGCGGGTTCCCGCTGACCCCAACCCGTTTCGAATACTTTGAGCCCTGCCAGAGAACGAGGAGCGTTGGACTGATGGAAGGAAATCCACAATTGCAGACTGTCTCGACTGCCCCCCTGGGACAACCGTCCGGTATTTCCGGCGCGGGCATGGATCGCAAGATAGAGGTCCGTCGACGCCCTCTGCTGCGCATCGGCGGCTTCGCGGTTGTGGCTATTGCTGCGCTAGTTCTCGTCTGGGTGGCACTCAGCCCCGGCGCAGGCCGGTCGCTCAAGGTCGACGGTAATCGAATCACAATCTCCCCGGTTACCCTCGGCACCTTTGAGGATTTCATCCCGATTCGTGGAAGTGTTACACCGCGTCGAACGGTATTTCTCGATTCCATCGAGGGCGGCCGGGTCGATGAGCGACTCGTCGAAGACGGAGCCATGGTCCAAGAAGGCCAGATATTGGCGGTGCTTAGCAATACCAGCCTGCAACTGGACGTCACACGTAACGAGGCCATGGCGACAGAGCAACTGAATAACATGCGAACCATCGAGTTGCAGCTGGAGCAGAATCGCCTGGACCACAAACGCAACCTGGTCGAAATCGATTACCAGATCAAGCGACTGGGCCGTCTGGTTCAGCGCCAGGAGGGCCTCGCATCGCGCGGTCTTGTCGTGCAGAGCCAGCTCGATGACGGGCGGGACGAACTGGAGTATTTCCAGAACCGGCGCACGGTTACCTTGGAGAGCCAGGCCGCCGATGCGCGGCTGCAGGAAACGCAGTTGGTGTTCCTGCGGGAAAGTACCGAGCAGTTACAGCGCAACGTCGCTTTTGCGAGAAGTAATCTGGACGCGCTCAAAGTGCGTGCGCCGGTTGCCGGCAAACTGTCGGGCTTTGATATTGAGGTTGGCCAGAGTATCAGTCGCGGTGGACGCCTCGGGCAGATCGACGATCCGGACAACTTCAAACTCAGCGCGAGTATTGATGAATTCTATCTCGGGCGCATCCAGATCGAGCAGCCGGCGTCCTTCGAGAAGAACGCAGTGAGCTATGAAATGACCATCTCGAAGATCTATCCGCAGGTAAACAACGGGCAGTTCGAAGTGGACCTGTTGTTCGACAAATCCCAGCCCGAGGAAATTCGGCGCGGGCAGACCATCCAGCTCAAGCTCACTCTGGGC
>JBLIIW010000017.1:0-32949 GCA_047635315.1 Halieaceae bacterium
TCTCCTGGGCACCTGTCGTATGGGGAATGATCCGGACACTTCCGTTGTGGATAAATGGCACCGCAGCCACGATATCGGTAATCTGTTTATCTGCGATGGCAGCAGTCTGGTGACCTCCGGTCGCGGGCAGCCCACCTTAACCATCCAGGCGCTGGCCTTCCGGGCGGCGGATAACATGAAAAAAGCCGCGCGAAGCAATAAGATCGCATCGAGTTACTAAGCCCGGGCTCAAGGAATCGTATTCAGGAGAGAGCAATGTCAATTTCTACCGCCATTCCCACCGTATTTAACCGTGGGCTGCTGAGCGCCCTGCTCGTGCTGGGCGGCCTGTCCGTCGGCGCATCAGCAGATGAAGCCGTCTATCTGGCACCTCCGGGGAGCGATGGTTCGGCCCCCTACTCGCCCGCAGTCATCTACGGCGGTGTTATCTACCTTAGCGGCCAGCTCGGCGTGGTGCCGGATACCGGCAAGCTGGCAGAGGGCGGTATCGGACCAGAGACGCGGCAGACCATGGAAAATGTCAAAGCCACCCTCGAGCGTGCTGGAGGCTCTATGGACGACGTTATCAAATGTACCGTCTTCCTGGCCGACATCGCCGAATGGTCGGCGATGAATGCGGTGTACACCGAGTTCTTTAGCAATATGCCGGCGCGCAGTGCCGTGGGTGTATCGGGTCTGGGACTGAACGCGCGCACGGAAATTGAATGCATGGCGGCGGCGCCGGATGAGGATTAACACCTCGATGGCCAGGCCGCGCTGCGCGCACGCGACGGTGCCGACATGCGGCGCAGCACACGCCCGGCACGCCAAAAAAAGGATAACAGTATGCAGCAACTGACTGGCCTCGACGCCTCCTTTCTTTATCTGGAGACACCCAACTCGCCCATGCATATTTCCGGGCTGGCGGTCTATACGCAGGAGACCGCACCCGGCGGCAAAGTGCGCTTTAAGCAGATCATCGAAGCCACCGCCGCGCGTATTGAGCAGCTTCCCAGCCTCACCCGGCGATTAAAATGGGTGCCCCTGGGGCTCGACCATCCCTATTGGATCGACGACGGCCATTTCGACCCGGAATTTCATATTCGCCATGTTGCGCTACCCGCTCCCGGTGACTGGCGACAGCTGTGCATTCTTGTATCGCGCCTCCACGCGCGCGCCCTCGACCGGGCGCGCCCGCTCTGGGAGCTATATGTCATCGAGGGCCTGGATCGTGTAGAGGGTTACCCGCCCGGCAGTTTTGCCATCTTCACCAAAATGCACCACGCCGCTGTGGACGGCGCTTCCGGCATGGAAATCACCGCGGCCATCCACGACCTGAGTCCCGACGCGGCATTTAGTCCCAATAGTGAAACGCGCCGCGCGGAGTCGGAGCCCTCATCGTTGTCGCTGGTGGCGCGCGCGCAAGTGAACAATATTCGCCAACCATTACGTTTTATATCCGTCGCGCGCAACACGGTTCCCGGCTTCGCCAAAGCCTTTATGCAACTGCGCCGCGGCAAGTTGAAGCGCGTGGGCAAGGTGCCACGCACGCGCTTCAACGGCACCGTGTCGGCCCATCGCGTATTCACGGCCACTCGCATGCAGCTGGCAGAAATCAAGGCCATCAAGAACCAGGTAGAGGGCGCCACGGTAAACGATGTGGCACTGACCATCGTCGGCGGCGCCATGCGCCTTTATCTTGAAGCTCGCAATGAATTGCCCTCGGAAACGCTGGTGGCCATGGCTCCGGTCAACGTGCGTGACACCTCCGAACGCGGTGCCGGGGGAAATATCGTCTCTACCTTGGCCGTGCAGATTCGCAGCGACATCGAAGATGCCGTGGAGCGTCTGAGGGCCGTTCGCGAGGGCACCAGGTCAGCCAAGGAATACAGCAACGCGGTCGGCGCAAAAACCATGACCGACTACTCGCAGTTCATTCCCAGCACACTGACCGCACAGGCGGCGCGTCTGGCCAGCCGCTGGGGTCTGGTCAACCAGATCAACCCGCTCTACAACTGCGTAATCACCAACGTACCCGGCCCGCAGGTGCCGCTCTACAACACCGGCGCGCGTATGCTCTCCAACTTCGGTACCGGACCGGTCGCCGATGGCGTGGGCCTGTTCCATGTAATCAGCAGCTACTGTGGTGAATTCAGTATTTCCGCCACCTCCTGCCGGATGATGATGCCCGACCCGGGCTTTTACCAGGAATGCCTCATGAAGAGCTTTGAGAAGCTGCGCGAAGCCACCCTGGGGTCGCTAAAAGTCGCGAAAAAGACACCGGCAAAGCCACGGGCCAAAAGCGGCGCGGCCGCGAAAGCCAAACCCAAGAGCAGAAGAGCAACAGCCGCAAAATCAGCAAAACCAGCAACAGCGCGCGCCGCCGTGGCTTAGGGCCAGGGCTGCCCAGGGAGACGGCGGCGAGTTGCCTCAGTCAAGGATCATCACGACGGTGTTGCCATCCGCATCTCCGGACACCCCGGCGCCTACTGAATTCATCTCTCTAAAGCGCTTGCGAGTGGCGTCCACCTCGCTGGCATTCGCTGTGCACCTTAGCGGATCTTCTCCCGTAGGAGCCTGGAAGTTGCGCAGCACTGTAGACACCAGGCGTTGCCGGTCATTGGCGAGATGCTGCTGGTCTTGTTCGCTCTGACGATAATTTTCGATGGCCGCGGCGGCGAGGATGTTATTGGCTTCCAGTACCCGTTCCAGGATGTACTGCCGCTCGCGCATGGCGGATACCTCGGCGCTCAGCTCAAGCACCATGCTGATAATTTCATCAACACCATCTGCCTCAAATAATTGATTGCGGCGTCCCCGCGCTTTGCGCGGAATCCCGGTCATGCTTCGGCTCCCGCCGCAGGCTTCTTCCAGCCGCCGAAGCCATACCAGCGCGTTCCCCTGGGGTCCATGCGGCCCGTTAGACTGTCGAACTTCGCAGGCGCGTCAAGGTCGGCCGCGAAGGCTTCCTCGGCAAAAAAAGCACGGATATCCTTCAGCGGGAGTTCGTGCAGAAACATGGAGGAGAACACTACGTCAAAGGTGTTGTCCTCAAACTTCATGCTGGTCGCATTCATCTGCGTGAAATGCGCGGGAATATCTTTGCTGCGCGCGCGTATTGGCGTAACGCAACAAGCCCGGGGCGACATCAATGCCATGCACTTCGGCGCTTGGAAACGCCTCTGCCCAGGGCAGGGTGTTGTGACCGATGGAGCATCCACAGTCCAAAATGCGCTCAGGTTTGAAGTCGGGAAATTTGAGACGCACGTAGTTGGCCATCGTTGCGCCGATGTCATTCAATGTAATCGGCGCGCATTCCTGCCGCCATGGTGGTCAGCACGTGCTGTCTCAGGCAGGAGACAAACTCCTTGCGTGCTTCTTCTTCTTGAGTGGGCGCGATGGCCAGTTGATGTTCTAGCTGCAGCGCCTGATTCATGGCGTTTTTTTCGGTGGCTACTTGAGCGCGGAGTACTGGAATTCAGATATCCATTGTCAAAGACAAAAATAATCTGTATTACCTGTTGCCAGCTGAAACGGCCGATATCGGCCAGTCACACGAGCCTGGGAGATAGCATCATTAGTTTTATGCATAGAAGACCGCGTGAATCCTGGTATGCGGTGTCGTTCATCCATGTGCCAAACGCCCGATGAGCGGCCTGTCCGGGAAAGTTGTCGTCTGTACCGGTTCCGGTCGGCGCGGGGGTCTTGGCGAGGGCATCCTTCAGCGCTTCGCTACGGAGGGCTGCAAGTTGGTCGTCACCGATCTCGGTCAAGTAGATCGGGGGCTCAGCGCGGACAACATCGGCAGCACCGAGGAAATGGAGGCAGTGGCCCAGGGACTTCGCGACGCGGGGGCTGAGGTGCTGGTCGTTCCCTGCGATGTGCGCAAGCAGGAGCAGGTAGCAGCGCTGTTCGATCGTACGGTGGAAACCTTCGGCACGATAGATGTGTTGGTAAATAACGCCGGTGTCGGCTACATCATGCAGCCGCTCGGTGATATAGCCCTCGAGGACTGGCAACTGGTTATGGACGTGAACCTGACCGGCGCGTTCCTGACCACCCAGGCGGCGGCGGCACATATGCGGCGACAGGGTACTGGCGGGCGCATTATCAATATCGCCAGCCAGGCGGCCAAAACGGGTTTTCCCCATATGGCGCCCTACGTAGCGTCCAAACACGGTCTGATCGGGCTGACGCGTACCTCCGCTATTGATCTTGCGGCCGACGGCATTACCGTTAATGCAGTTTGTCCCAATCACGTGACTACCGGACTGGGTGCCAAGCAGAGCGAGTACTTTGCCAAGTATCGCGGTATGAGCGTCGAGGATTATCGTGCTGGCTTACGCGCGCGGATTCCCCTGGGCCGCGTTGGTCTTCCCGGAGACACCGCGGCGGCTACAGCTTTTCTTGCGTCTGAGGACGCATCGTTCATTACAGGAGAAGCGCTCAACGTCAGTGGTGGGGAGGAAATGCACTAGGTTGCTCACTGGGCAGTTTGTAAGCCTGGGCACCCGTCAACTGCAAGCTACTGGATTGGCGTTCTTGCTGTGACCTTTCTGGGCGCAAGCGGGTTTATATAACCCTCGCGCCCCGCGGTTGGAATCGCCGCAGTAACAATACCAACAGGGCCACCCCCAGCAGCATGCCAATCAGCATGTTGATGGCCGGCAGATAGCTGCGGTCGGCGACCCGGCGTAAACCCAGGAATTGAATGCCCGCGGCGCCAGCCAGTGAGTCAACCATGACAAAGGGCTGAGTATGCGTCCGTACGAAAGCCCTGCAAAAAACTCTGCCAGCACCAGCTGAATCGCCGAGAACGCACCTGAGAACCCAACACCGTAGACGACGGCATAGGCAAACAGGGAGGCGTTGTTGCTCGGATCAGCGGCTCCGAGGACAACAAGGCCAGGCAACAGATTGACGATGCTAGCGGCTAGAATTAGTACCGTATTAAATCGATCACCGAGGTAGCCGAAACGCAACTTGCCTGCGATAGCGCTCCACCGAGACTGGACCCCATGAGGAATATACCTACGGCGAGTCCGCGCTTCTTCGTGAACCAGCACGACAGTATCAGCAACACAGCTGCCAGCATGATTCGGCGCGCCGGGTAGCGATCGCAGAGCGCGCCCAGCACCGGCGTGAGGAGCGCGGTGAGCAACAGGAATACAGAAGCGGGCCGGGTGACCTGGGCTTCGCTCCAGCCAAATTCCCGGTTCAGCACAGGATAGAGCAGCGGCAAGGTGTTAAGCAGAATTCTATTTGTGGCCCTGTATAGAGGAAAGAGCCCCAGCAATACCCACCACGCGCTTTCGATCTTAAACCTTGGACTTATCTGCCTCTGAAATTGCTCCGGAGTATACCGGTCAAAAAATTGCTTTCCCCGCAGCTGTTCCGAATCAGCTCGCAGCTACTGGCGCATCTCACTGGTAGGACGACTCCGGGGTCCGCTCGCTTCGCTGCCCTGGTCGCAGCAATGGTCGCAGCAATGGTCGCCGCGATAGCTGCTGTAATCGCGCTGAATGGATTCCGGGATCGCCTCGGCCAAGTCATCGAGGATTTCAATATCGCGGCTGACATTTGAATTCGCGTCTGGTTGCCTGTCGGATAGAGCGCCTAAACCCTTGGTGAAGCCTGGATTCATGTTGTAGCGTCGAGTTATTGTCTTCGGAGCGCCTTCATGCCGCGTCTGTTTTTAGTCTTTGTACTAATTGCCTCTGGCAGCCTGCAGGCAACGGGCAAGAACAGCTATCTGACGGTGGAAGGTGCAGGCGGTGTTCCGCTGCATGTGGTGACCGCAGGCGACAGCGACAAGCCGCCCATACTCTTGATACATGGCCTCGCGCAGAGCCATTACATCTTCCACAAGCAATTCCAATCGGCCTTGGCCGACGACTTCTTTCTGGTATCTTTCGATCTTCGCGGCCATGGTGCCTCCGCCAAGCCCTGGATGACTAGCGCTTACGACAGTTCCGCTGTCTGGGCGCAGGATGTTGCCGCCGTGATGGAGGCAACGGGCGTCCGTAAACCGCTGCTGGTCGGTTGGTCGTTTGGCACTCTGGTCGCACTGGACTTTATTCGCGTGTTTGGCGCTGAGCAAGTGGCGGGCGTGGTGCTCACCGGTGCCATCGGCGGATTACTTCCCTTCCGCCTGCCTCCCGAAGAAGATCCCGATGTAGCTGAGTTTCAACGTGTCCGGGAGCAGCAATTCAGTGCGGACCCGCGCGATCAGGTGGCGGCGAGTTACAGGATGGTTGACTGGTTAACCAGTGCGGTCGTGCCC
This sequence comes from Halieaceae bacterium, assembly GCA_047635315.1. Classification (GTDB taxonomy): domain Bacteria; phylum Pseudomonadota; class Gammaproteobacteria; order Pseudomonadales; family Halieaceae; genus Congregibacter. The sequence continues at coordinate 6,263 of JBLIIW010000017.1, forward strand.
GAGGATGAGCGCGATGTACTGCGTTCCACGGCCATGATGTTTCCGGCTTACGCGCGCCGCGCTATCTACACTCGGCGCCAGGACAACCGCGATCTTCTCTCCGTGCTGGCCTCCACGCCTGTGCTTTTGGCGCTTGGCGCAGACGATAACCCGGTGATGTTGGAAGACGGCGCGAGCCTAGCAGCGGATTATCCGAATATCACACGATCCCTTTACGAGAACGCCGGACACTCTGTGTTTTACGAACAAGCGGAGCGCTTTAATCGGGAGCTAGGCGAATTTGCGGGAGTTCGCCGTCTCGAGAGCCCCGATCGCTGAGCGCATCCTACGGAGATTGCATGGAGTACTTTTTCGCTGCACCCCGGCAGGCTGATCAACCGCAAGATCCACAGCGCTAGCGGCCACCGGTATTACCGAGAGTCGACGATCTGGTCGGCGCCACTTGCTGAATTGCTGGACCCCGATCGCCTTCGGGTCGACTCGGAGGCCGCCTACTCGCTGCAGACAGTACATGAGGGCAATGAGGATAATGAGGATAATGAAGACCATGATATTCGTGAGGCTTTTGCCATGACATTCCGCCGCAAGGTACTCGCTCTGGCTGTAGTCGCTGCGTTGCTACTGGGCGCGGTGGCTAGCGTAATCGACTGGCGCTTCTGGTATCGCTGGCACACGCTGCCAGAAGATGCCGGCGAATGGCCGGCCAGCTATTACCAGCCGATTGCTGAAGTACCCGGCGATCCAAAGCCGTTTTTCCCGGTTGCGCGAGAAGGTGAGCGCACTATCGATCCGGCCGCGCTGGAGGCGGCCGCTGAGTGGGCGCAGGGGCACAACAGCGCGGCGCTGCTGGTGCTCCACCGCGGCGTGGTGCAAATGGAGCGTTACTGGCAGGACATAGAATCGGACTCACTGTTTACTGGCCGGGCGATGACGCGCTCGCTTATTCCTCCGTTGTTTGCCATAGCGAGGGATGAGGGCACCATCGATAGTCTGGAAGACCCGATAGGGCGCTACCTGCCGGAATGGCGTGACGATCCTCGCGGTGATATCAGTATCAGGAATTTACTGTTTAACCTCAGCGGTCTGGAAAACGCGCCGCTCGCCGGAGACCCCGATCCCGACAACAAGAACAGTCGTCTGGCCCTGGGTGGAGACTTTCGCAAAGCGGCGCTCGCCTTTGAACTGGAAGACCAGACAGGGGAATTTTTTGCCCTGTCTAATGCCAACGGACAGGTGCTGGCGGCGGTGCTGGAGTCAGCGACGGGCGAAGCTTACGAAGACTATTTGAACTCACGCCTGTGGGCGCCACTCGGCGCGGACTCCGCGTATCTCTACATGGATCATCCGGGCGGTATGCCGGCGGTATACTGCTGTTACAGAGCGACCCCTCGCGACTGGCTACGTTACGGCGCAGCGCTATTGAATGATGGCAGGGTAAATGAGCAACAGATCTGGCCAGCGGGTTGGGTCGAGGAGATGACAACCCCGTCCGACTATTATCCGCTGTACGCCTACCAGATCTGGACGGGTAACCCGGCGCCGGGCCAGCAGCGTATCTACTCCGAGAGCATGGAGCTAACCGCGCCGCACGGAGTGGGTATTCGGGCCGACAGGTTCTTCTATCTTGAGGGCGGTGGGTATCGAACCATGGTTGTACTGCCAGATCATGATCTGGTGATACTGCGCCTGGGTTATTACGACGCGAACTGGACGACTTCCGCTTTGCCGAACTTGATCCTCGGGGGTATGGATATATCTGATACGGAAGCAGACTGAAACCAGGTGCTAATCAGCATCGCATCTTGCGATCGCTGGAATGCCTTGGACTTTTTTAGCCGTGCGCAGGCAATGAGTAATGACACTCAGGGTTAGGGCCGGCGAAGTAGCGTAAACACACTAGGGAGAAAGACCGATGAAGGACAATGATCCGAGTTTCAACAAGGGCAGACGGGATGTGCTCCTGGGCGCTGTAGCGGCGGGTGCGGCAGCGACTGCGCTACCGTCTATCGCTTATGCGGCCAAAACGCCCATGCGGTTTGACGATCCTGAGTGGAACCGCGATGCTTATGCTCGTCTGGTGGGCAATATGGATTTTGGCAAGGTTAAGTACGGCTGGTACGGCGGTACCGTCATGGGCATGCGCGACGATGAACCGCTCAAGCCGCTGATGGGCTTCGAAGGGTTTTCCACTACGCGCCTAATCGATAATGGTGACGGCTCCTACCAGAAGCTGCTACGCGAGACGGTCTACTACAAGGATCTCGATACCGGCGAAGTCTTGGAAACCTGGCTTAACCCGTATACGAACGAGGAGGTGAATGTAGTTCCTGTTACCAATGACCCCTTCAACATCGTTATCGAGAAGTGGTACCCAAGTGGCCCTACCTATGGCGGGCTGCGCGAGAAAGACAAGGAACGTCGCCCAATGATCCTGCCTTTCCAAATCATTTCCGACGATACGGTGGCGCTCGCGACGGACATCCACCTGTACTATCCCTCAGCGCTGCAGCCTGACAAATGGCCGCGCGAGTCGGCCGGGAAGTTTGTACGCGTATCGGAGATGTTCCGCTATGTGATCTCCCGCGATCAGCTCGAAGATTCCAGCGTAACGGCTATTGAGTACACCGGCGCCTGGTCGCGTGTGAACCCCTGGATGCCCTGGATGCTTATGGGTCAAGCACCAGGTAATACACTGTATATGGGTAGCATGGGCGCCTATAACCATCTCGATATGCTGTCGCCGCAGGTGCGAGCCTACGCACAGAAGCACCATCCGATGTATTTCGATGCGCCGACCGAATGGAAGGAGCCGAGCCTGTCGAGTCTTGAAGACTACGCACGGACCCAGAAACCCGCGCCCCTCAAGAACTAAATCGGGCTGGCAAACTCACAGCTCCCGGAGAAGATGTATGACTGGATCAAAGGACAATCCGGGAGCTACGGGGTGGTCTCTGAATAGTCGGCGTGAAGTGCTGACCGCCGCACTGGCGGGTATTGGCGCAACGCTACTTTCGAGCAGCGGCAGAGCAGCTCAGCCCACCCTGCCACTAATCGCTACTCCCGGAGAGAACAACGTCGCGCAGGTGCGCTCGGAGGTATTGCACTTCGACGACCCAGTGGCAAAACTTCACGCCCATTTGCGCCTCGAGCGTACGCTCGCTGAGGAGAGTTCGACACTCACCTGGTACACGTGGATTGTATTTATGGTGCCCAAGGTGAAAGCACCCGTACCCATCATGCGCTATGAGGGCATTGAGTACAGTATTCTTCGCCATCTGGGGAATAACAACTTTCGCCTTCACGCGCACAATTTATCCTACCCGCGTGACCTGCATACGGGCGAGTTTACTGACACGGTGCTTAATCCCGTAACCGGCGAAATGCTCTCCGTAGGGCCATCCATAATTACCACCGATCCTGGCACAGTCCATAACGCGAGGGGGTTTCGTAACGTCAACGGGGATGGTGCGTACCAGGAGCGCTACGCCATGTTTCGTATTGAGGATGAGCTTCTGAAGCTCGACAGTGTGCGCGGTGCGCCGGCGGAGAAGCCCGTAACGCACCAGGAGAATTCCTGTGCCTGGTGCAACTTCGATGAGTTCACCAACCCCAACTTGAACTCGCTCCCGCAGCATTTTGTTGGCAACTATCTCTATGAGTATCCGCGCTTTCTGAAAATGGGCGACCGCCCGGGCCACCTGTCAGCGATGTTTGATGGCAAGAAGATAGCGTCGATCGAAGAATTGCCCAACGAGTTCCTGGACCGCACACGTCGCGAGTACCCGGAGCTGCTCCTGCCGCGTTGGCAGGACTTCGATACCCCGCTGGCTTTCAAACTCTAGGGCGTGTGCGGCAGCGACCGCTCTGGAGAAAAGTGCACCGATCAAAACCAGGGCAACATGCGTCTAAAGTAAACGGCGCATGCCTTTTCTTCCTCTATTTTGACTGTCCGTTACAGCTCATGCATTCTCCAGGCAAGAGCCTGTGACAGACTCTATCGCAGCATTCACCAAAAGGACTCCATTGATGAACATTCGAAAATCCTATGTAGACGGACGTTGGGGACAGGTTCACGTCCGCGAGATCGGCGAAGGGCCACCACTACTTCTACTGCATCAATCGCCATTGTCGGGCCGCATGTTTGACGCAGTAATGCCGCTCCTCGCGGCCGCCGGGTACCATGTGGCCGCCATTGATACGGCGGGCTATGGGAACAGCGATGCCCCGGATAACTCCCCTTCAATCATCGATCATGGCGAAGCTATCGCTAATGTATTGGAGGCGCTGCAATGGCCGCAGTGTCATATTCTCGGACACCATACCGGAGCCGCAATAGGAGCCGCATTCGCCGCACGACACCCGGACCGGGTGCAGCGTCTGGTGCTGAACGGTGTGCCGCTTTTCGGCGAAGCGGAACTCGAATTGTTCAAGGACTATGAATTCAAGGCGATTTTGCCCGAGGCCGATGGGAGTCATCTCCTCGACGCCTGGAACATGCGACTTTCTGCATCTCCCGGCTGGAGCAATCTCAACGCCATGCATCGATATACAGTGGAGATGCTGGCCATCAACGAGACCTATCATCTCGGCTTCAGGGCCGCGTTCGACCATGACATGAAAGCAGACCTGCTGGCGATCCAGACACCCACGCTCATATTCACCAACACCGAAGAGGATCTGTATGGGGCGTCCTGCCGAGCGGCAGAGCTGAGACCCGATTTCGATTTCGCAGAACTCATCGGCGGTACGCACGACATTATTGATGAGCAACCGCAGGCCTGGGCGGCGGCAGTTGTCCGCTATCTGAAAGCGGACGAGGCGACCTAGATTATCCAGTGCGCCAGCGGGGATCTGCAGCAACTCCAGTACACCGATAAACGGCCAGCCAAGCCATTGCAGAAGCAGTGTGTGCCCACAGATCACAAAGGCGAGAACCCAACATTCGCGTGCGTAAAAGGCACCGTCCAGAGCGAAGTTCACTGGTGAACGCATAAGAGCGCCACGCCTGATCGACTGGCGGAGAGTTCGCGGTTGCGCGGTTGGCGCGCCCGTCGCGGTCTGTTATTCCGGATCATCGGTATTTTCGCGATAGCATCAGAAACGCCGTTGCTATTAGCGTCTTCACACTAACGCCACGCCAAATACAGGACCGAAGCCGTGAACAGACGACAGATGATGAAACTGGGAGTCGCGCTACCGCTGGCAACGACCATGAGCGCGCCGCGCGCCGCCACAGCAGCGGCAAGCCTGACGGGCCCCTATCTGGACCTGATGACCCCCGCGGGCAATGTGCTCGCCTACGCAAGAATCCAGGGCACCACAGATCCCAAAGCTACCAGCTATAGCTGGTACAGCGGACGCGTAACCGGTATTCGGCCGGGCGAAGCCGCACGCGATCTTATGGGCATCATTGGCATGGGCGCCGTGCGCATGATTCCGTTGGAAAACGACGGCGGCTTTCAGATGCTGCGCAAGGAGTTGGGTTTCTTCACCGACCTTGAGAGCGGTGAAGTTATTGATCGCTGGGTCAACCCCTACCTGGATGAGGAAGTTGAAGTTGTCCATCTGGCCAATCCGGCGATCAACGCCGCCATCAAGCCTTACCGACAGCGCCAGGGCCTGTATGAAGAAATCGATGAAGGTGGGCGGGGCACGCCCTTTATTCTTCCCTGGAAGCTGGTCGGCGGGCGCGCCATGGTCGAGCAGCACGCCAACCTATGGGTGAAAAACCCCATGGATCCTGAAATCTGGCAACGTGAGAGCGCTGGCGAGAGCATTCGCATCAGCGACAGCAATAGCTTTAACGTCGCCATCGAAGATCTGCAAAACCCCGACCTGAAGAAGGTTCTCAGCTTTGGTAACTGGATGCACCAGCGACCCTGGCAGCCCTGGATGATGATGGGACAAGCGCCGGGCTTTATCCAGAACACCTGTTTCACAGGCTCCGCAGCGACTCTTGCAGACATGCCCGAGCAAATCGTAGCGCTGGCTCAGGAGCGCTTTCCCGAATTCCTGGTGGCGCCCAGGGAAGTATCGCCACCGGAATCGAGCCTTGCGCGCTACATGCGCACCCGCAAGCCGGCGGCGACCAGTGCTTCAAAGGAGCAAAACTAATGAAGCAGACAACTACCTCACCGGGACATAGATTCATTTCCATACTGGGCGTGATCGCGCTGGGGCTAAGCAGCCTCGTTGCCGTACCCGGTAGTGCCCAGAACAATCCGAGTAGCCGCATTGTTGAAGGTGCCGGCGGCGTGCCGCTGGTGGTGCAGGAGTGGGGTAACCCCGACGGCATACCCGTGTTGATGCTGCACGGTTTTTCCTTCGGCGCCGTCGCCTTTAAGAAACAGATTGGCCCCATAGCGGAGGAACTGCGCTTTATCGCTCCCGATCTGCGTGGTCACGGCCTTTCGGGGAAGCCCTGGACACCCGAATCCTATGCCGGGACCGAAGTCTGGGCAGAGGATATTGCCGCCGTTATCGAAGCCTTTGAACTCGACAAGCCAATCATCGTCGGCTGGTCTTTTGGGGGCTACGTGGCCGTGAATTATCTGCGCCACTGCGGTGCGGACTGCGCCTCTGGCCTGGTATTGGTCGGCAGCCTTGCTGGGCTCGTTCCGCGGCCACCGCCGCCGGACCCTGAGGAGTTCGATAGGCCGCCGATGAAGGGCGATGCAAGAGCAGACGATTACCACCAGCTATTCGACGGTGTCGAATGGGTCGCGCGCGTCATGACCTTCGAGCCCGCAAGCGAACTGGATATGCTGCAAAAGCAGCTGACCATCGTCATGATGCCGCCGCACGTGCGGCGCGCAATGGTGGGACTCGCGCTGGAAAATGAGGATATGCCTGCACAGCTGGACTTGCCGGTGCTGTTCATACACGGCGAGAAGGACGGCTCGGTACCGGAATCGTCGATACTGGCAGCGGTAGCCGCCCTGCCCGATGCCAGTGCAGTTGCTGTTGTAGAAGCAGGCCACTCTCCCTTTGAAGAAGCACCGGAGCTGTTCAATGCCTCGTTACTGGAGTTCGCGCAATCTGTAAAGGAGCACTGAGGGCATGCGCAGACACGCACTGCTGCTAACGTCTCTACTGGTCGTCTCTACGGTTTGCCCTGCACAGGACACCAGAGAAGACGCACTGGCGTTGATCACCACGTATATCGAGCGACACAACAGCCACGATCTGGACGGCGTGATGTCGCTGTACGCGGCAGACGCCATCTTCTATTTGAGCATGGGCAGGCCGCCTGTCCACGGGCGTAAAGCCATCGAAGGCCTGGAGCGTTTTGACGTCGCCGCCCGCTCAACCATTTATCCGCAGGATGTGAGCATCGAACAGGATGCAGGGCTGTGGCGCGTGCATATCGGTGGCGCCATCGAACACAGCGACATCTTTGCAACGGCCGGGGTCTCGATTGTTATGGCTCAGGGGATCCGCAATGCCTTTGTGTTGCGCGATTCCAGGATCATTGAAGTACACCAACCGGAGCTCGAAGTCGCCTGTCGGGACACAGTACTTGCGGCGTTCAGGGGCGCGGTTGCGTGGCTGATCGAGCGCAACGACCCGCGCGAGGAGTACCTAGTCGAGAATGGCTTCATAAAGCTGACCCCGGCGACCATACCGGAAGTGGTAACGCTCCTGCGAGAGTGGCGCATTAGCTCCGGAGGCGCGGCGGACCCCAGAGCAATGTCAGCCTGCGCTAACTTCAAACTTTAAGCCCTCAGGAAACGCCGAGTCAGCAACACCATCGCGAGTTCACCTGCCGGCAGAAGCTTCCAGCGCCTTGTGCACCATCACGCGGTAACTACGGCTGACAGGAACCTCCAAGCCGTTCCCAAGGCGTAGCGTGCTCGAACGCCCGTCCCTGCGCAGCTCGTCAACAGAATCACGTTTCACCCAGTAGGAACGATGCGTCTGCACACCGTCGAGGTCATCGAGCAGTGCCATTGCGTCGCGAAATCGCATGAGAATCAGCGCTTCGCCCTTGTCCGTATACACGCGGGTGTAATGCTCTTCGGCCTTAAGGGCGATGATGTCCCGGCCGAGGTTTTCCGGGAGCTGGTCCCAGAGAATGTGTTGTGCGGGCAGAGCGGCGCGACCCGGCACCGCATTTGCGCCCGTCACTTCTTCCTCTCTGCCCTCTCTGCCCTCTCCATCCTCTCCATCCTCTCCATCCTCTCCATCCTCTCCATCCTCTCCATCCTCTTCGACCTCGCTGGACACGGCGTCGGAGACAGGGAGTGCTGCGGCACCATGCCCGAAGCAAGGAAACTTCAGGACCTTGAGAAAAAAGTAATTTGCACCCACCCAGACGATACCCCCCATAAACCAGGCCACCACCGCTTCCATCAGGTAATCGGGATCGTTGTAACGCCAGGGGAATACCGGGTAAAACGCTGATCCGTCTGCCAGGTAGGGCTCGAACAGTGCGTGGCGCAATGGCGCCCACATGCCGGACACGTGCGTGGCCAGTGTGCTGCCGAGGATAAGTACAGCCAGTAACGGCGGGGACCAGGGGCGCAATATCCAATGCACGAGCCAGGTACATATTCCCTTTGCCCACCAGCTGGGCAGACTGGCCGCAAAAAAGTACAGAAAGTAATGATGCTTCGCTACGAACGTCGCGCTGCTGGCCTCACTGGCGCCAAGCTCAAGGGCCAATAGAGACGGAATCCCGAGGTAGAACCCCGCCCAGTAAAGCCAGTAGCGCCTCCGTGATAGTTGTCCATGGCGGGTCATGTGGACGCTATTGCCAGTAATTCGGTTGTCCACCGCACTCTGCTCACGGTAAAAAGGCGTTGTTGCTCGTGTACTGGCATTCAGGGTTCCGCTCAGGAGCGCTTTGGTGGCCGTCAGTGGCGGCATACACGTAATGGTCGCGCCAACCACGGAAGTTCAGCGTCCCATTTATGCAGCATAAGCGGGACTCACGCAACCACAACCGGACCAAATGCCCACTTGAAGCAGAACTATCGGGAAACATGAAATAAATCCGGCCGGGTGTGAATACCTACCCGATACTTTGTTGTGCAGGCTGCCGCGTGAGCGGGGATAAACAGTACACAAGTCTTTTTTGGGGATATCAGGCGATCATGAAAAAAATACCTAACAGCATACAAATGGGAATGGTAGTGGCCGTCGCAGCCGCGATTGCCGCACCGGTAACGCAGGTGCAAGCGCAATCGGAAGAGCCGAAGGTTCTAGAGGAAATCATCGTCTCCGCCCGAAAGCGCAACGAATCACTGCAGGATGTGCCGCTGTCTATTCAGGCCTTCACCGCCGCCGAAATGCAGCGTGCCAATATTCTCGACCTGAACGGCGTCGCCAACTTCGCGCCGGGCGTCACCCTGTTCGAGAATGTCGATCGCGGCTACGGCCAGGTCTTTATTCGCGGCATGCAGAATACCCCGCCCGTGGGCGATACCTCGCGCGAACTGGCATCCATCTTCCTCGATGGCGTGTATTTCACCGGTGGTGTCAGCGGCATCAGCACCAATAATATTGAGCGGGTTGAGGTCATCAAGGGGCCGCAGTCTGCGTTGCTGGGGCGCTCCACGTTCTCCGGCGCCATCAACTTCATCACCAAGACGCCGGCCATGGAGCCCGGGGGCAGCATCACCGTCACCGGCGCGTCCGATGAGGACTATCGCTTGCAGGGGTCCCTGGAGGGCCCGCTCATAAAGGACAAACTGGCCGGGCGCATCGAAGGACGCTATCTCGAATACGGTGGCCAGTACACGAATAGCCTGAACGGCGAGGCTCTCGGCGAGCGCGAAGACACGGCCATCAGCGGCCAGCTCTTCTTCACACCGACCGAGCGCATCACGGCGAAGTTCACCGCCTCCCTTCTGGAGCAGGAAGACGGGCCCGCAGCGGCCACCCTGACCGGCAAGGTGGGCACCCATAACTTCACCAGCGCCAGCGGCCGCACCTTTTACCGTGGTGAAGTGCCGCTGGAAGGCCCCATCGCCCAAAACCAGCTGCCGCAAAGCGATGCCGACTGGGTAACCCTGCCCCCGGTGCCGGTCGGACCCTTCACGGATTTCGACCGTATCCCCCGGCGCAGCACCGGGATGAACCGTGAATTCAGTTTTTATTCCCTGGATCTCACGGCCGAGCTTGGCGACAGCGGCTACCAGCTCACCTACCTGGGGGGCTACTCTGAGGAAGAAGCCCGGCGCGCTGGGGACTTCGAACTCTCTGCAGAAAATAACTACTTTCTCGGCCGCTCCACGAACTCCGAGTCCACTTCCCACGAACTGCGCCTGACGTCGCCGGATTCCGATCGCTTCCGCTGGCTGGCGGGCGCGTACTACCTGGAGCAGGAGCTCTTCGAGCGCGATCCAGGTGGCGTGTTCGGCTTCGACGTCGGCTTCTTTGCGCCCCTCGGGCAACAGCCGGGGCAGGTGGTCGTCGGCGCGGGGCCAAGGACAACCGTCGACCGGGAAATCGAGAACTCGGCGATATTCGGGGCCGTGTCTTTTGACATCACGGAGCAATTTACCGTGTCCCTCGAGGGGCGCTACCAGGTCGATGATCTGACCGACACGCTCAACCGGGACACCGGTGAGACGCTCTCCGGTGACACCAAGTCCTTCCTGCCGCGCGCGATCGCCGAGTACCAGCTGTCCGAGGACATCATGCTATACGCGGTGGCGGCCAAGGGCCTGCGCCCGACCACCATCAACTCGCAATTTGCCGCGCGCACTGACTCGGAACAGGACGCTATCAGTGCCGCGTTCCCGGAACTGGACATCGCCATCCTCGCACCTGAAGAGGAGGTCTGGAGCTACGAAATTGGCGCTAAAACGCAAACCGCCGATGGTCGCGGCACCGCCAACGTCAACTTCTACTACTCCGACTGGACCGACCGCCAGAACCTGCAGTCGCTGCTCACCGACCTCAACGGTGACGGGACACCAGATAACACGCTGGTGACCGTCTCCGGCACGGACGTCGAGATCATGGGTGTCGAACTCGAAACCAGCTATCGCATCACCCCACAGTGGTACGTGAAACTGACGGCGGCCTGGAACGACTCTGAGCTGACTGACGCCGGGCAGGATGCCAATATCGCGCGCTTCTTCCTGCAGGACACGCCCGACGGACAGCGCCTGTCGCAAACGCCGGAGTGGTCCGCCGCGCTGATCAGCCAGTACACTGGCGACTTTGGAAGCGACGGCCTCGACTGGTTCGTGCGTGGCGAGGGCATTTACGTCGGCTCGCGCTATGCATCGTCCCTGAACCTGGCGGAAACCGGTGACAGTTTCGACGTCAACCTGCGCTTCGGCATACAGAATGGGCGCTACTCCGTAACCGCCTTCGCCGAGAACATTTTCGACGACGACACCTTCGAGTCCATACGCTCCAATGCGGACTGCGCCACCTCCGCTGGCTGCGCGCTGTCCGCCTACGAGGTGATGCTGGCGCGCCAGCGCAGCTACGGTGTAACGCTGCAAATGCGTTTTTAAGCGTATGCGGCGATACTGCACTAACCCTATGAATTGCTTCTGAAGGAATCGAATGAGCATGGATCGCCGCAGTTTCCTGAAATACGCCGCCGGGAGCACCGCCCTGGCGGGAACCTCCCTGACGGTAGGGCAAGAGGACGACCGTTTCCCTCTCGGCTCCCTAGAGGCGCACGTGAAGATGCGTGGCAACCTGCGCGGAGAGCGAACCTATTGGTATTACAAAGGCACCGTCTTTGGCAATCGCTGGGGGGAAAGCACACTGCCCATGCTCGGCGTGGAAGGGGTCAGTTACAGCCTGATCGACACGCTGGAGGGTGGTCGTTACCGCTACAACCTGAATGAAGCGGGTTACTATTTAGATCCTCACAGCGGCGCGCTAAGCGAGCAAGTAAAGAATCCGTTCACCGGCGAGTATTACCAACCAAAGCACTACGTGTCACCGCAGGCCACCATTTTCTCACCGGACCTCTCGGTGAAGCTGGACGTGAGGAAGCTGCCACCCGATATGGAGTACCGCGGAGAGATAAGCCCTGTAAGGGTTTTTCAAAACGCCGTCGTGTCATCGGAAGACCTCTTTGTACGTTTGCCGGTACCCAGCGCGACTGAAGATCCGGATCGTCTGGATTTCAAAATCCAGACGTCCCTCGCTACGCTGACGGCAGACCGGCGAGACCTGCTGAATCCCAGCCTGGACTTTGTCCCCTGCCAACTGAACTACCAGACCCTCGCGACCTTTCGTGAGTGGATGGGCATGGGCCGACAGATGGGCATGATGAGCTGGCGCATGGTCGGCACCAAGTGTGGTTTTAAGGACCTCCCCCACCACATGGTCGAGCGCATCAGCGCAGACCACGAGGGCTTCTTCGGCTAAGCTCAGGCTTCGCAGCCACCAAAGGCAGGCCCAACAGTCTTGGCTTGTTGACCATCGCCCCAGCCGACGACAGCTCTTGCTGCGGGCCAACAGCGATTCGCCAGGAGATTGAAGCTCCCAGCATCTGCGGTAGGGCCCACAGCGAATCCAGCGTTGCCCTGAGCCGGTTGGACCCGGACACACAAGGCCTGCGTTTTGTTAGATAATCAGCTGTCGGCGAGAGCCGATCGTTGCCCAGTCGCGTAATTACGCTGCGGCAATCAAATATCGGCTGCTCGGCGCGCAACAGCGCTTTTCCGGCTGCAGTGACACGCAGGCAACCCACTATCGGCCCACTATCGGAATCGTTCCCGTGATCTCACGCATACTCGGCTTCGCTCGACCGATCGGCATTATCGCCGTGTCTGTGGCCATCGCTGCTTTCATGATCAGGTCCAAACCCGAGATTCAGGCTCGAAGAGTAGAGCTACCCTTAGCGCCAGTCTCGGTACAAATCGTGCGCGCGGCGACAATACCAGTTTCAGTGGTTGCCCACGGAAACGTCAAAGCCTGGCGCGAGCTGGATCTAACGGCCCAACTCACCGGACGCATCGTCTGGCAGTCATCCGCCTTTGAACCGGGAAAAGTGGTGGCCGCGGGCGAGGCGCTTTTGCGCGTCGATCCCACGGACTATGAACTCGCCCTTGCGGAGGCCGAACAGGCGCTGGCGAGCGCTGAACTATCGCTGGCCGACGCCAGGGCGTTGCGCCAGTCAGCACGGGAAAACGAAGCGCGCACGGCGGTAGCGACCGCCAAGGCGCGCATCGCCAGAGCCAGCCGTGACCTGGACAGCACGGAATTGGTTGCACCCTTCGCTGCGGTTATCGACGAGCAGCTCGTTGAGTCGGGACAGTTCATTACGACCGGGACGCGCCTTGGACGAATTCTTGGTACCGACAAAGCCGAGATTCGGCTGGCAATCCCCCCGCAGGACATCGGCTTCGTCAGCGCGTCTGAGGACACCAGTGTCAGCCTGTCGGCCAATGTTGGCAGCCACAAAGCGCGCTGGCAGGGCCGGCTGACGCGGGTGGAAGCACGGGTAGATGAGCAGACGCGGGTGTTTCCGGTGGTCATAGAGGTGGAATCACCCCTGGATAGGGCGCGCCACGGCGAGGCTCTGCCCTTTGGCACCTTTGTTCGCGCACAGATAAGCGGCAGTGAGCTGCAAAACGCGATCACCCTGCCACAGTCGGCGCTGCACGGCGACAAGGACGTGTTCGTGCTGGTAGACGGCCGTCTCAGGCGGCGGCGCGTTGAGGTCGCCCGCATTGTCGAGGGCAGGGCGCTGATAGTCGATGGCCTGCAGGACGGCGAGCAGGTGGTCACCACCCGTCTTGAGCTGATGTTCGAGGGCATGCAAGTGGTGCGTATCGATGACTGACACATCCAAGCCGGAATGGATGCACGGCCCGGTCGCGTGGATGGCGAGCAACCCGGTAGCGGCCAATCTGTTGCTACTCATTGTGGTTCTGGCCGGACTGTTTTCCATTGAATCAATGGATAAGGAGGTTTTCCCCAGCTTCCCCACGGAAACCCTAACGATCACCGTACCCTACCCCGGCTCCTCGCCAGAAGAGGTGGAGCGCGGCATCGTTCTACGTATCGAGGAAGCGGTACGCGACATTATCGGCATCAAGGAAATACGCAGCGAGGCGCGGGAAGGCGTGGGGGTTGTCACCGTGATCATGGAGCCTGGCAGCGACATGTCCAAAGCGGTGAACCTTGCCAAGGTGCGCGTCGACGGTATCGCCTCTTTCCCCGTCGATGCGGAAGAACCCATCGTCGAGGAGGTCGAATCTGTTACCGACGCTATCCGCGTCAGCCTCTTTGGCGACATGGAGGGACGCATGCTCAAGGAGCTCAGCGAGCAGGTCCGGGAGGAAATCCTTGGCCTGGGCAACATTAGTGAGATTTCTATTCTTGGGCAGCAGGACTACGAGATCTCCATCGAACTGTCGGACGAAAAAATGCGTCTGTACGGTCTCAGTTTTGACGATATCGTGGCCGCCGTGCGCGCGCGCTCACGCGATCTACCCGGTGGCTCGCTGCGCACAGACGGCGGCGCCATCACCCTGCGCTCCGTATCCCAGGCCTATAACGGGCGCGAGTTTGAGCAGCTCACCCTGATAAGCCGCAGTGACGGCACGCGACTACAGCTCGGGGACATTGCCACCGTGCGCGACGGTTTCGCTGAGCAACCGGTACTCAGCACCGTGAATGGCAAACCCGCCCTGACCTTTGCCATAGAACGGGTCGGCAATCAGAACGTGCTGGACATCACCTCGCTGGTCAAAGACTACGTGGCGCGTAAACAGCTTGAGCTGCCTGAGGGTGTGCGTATTCAGGCCTGGTTCGATGCGAGCCGACTCCTTAACGGCCGCATCGACCTGATGCTGCGTAACGCCGCACAGGGTGCCGCTCTGGTGGTGATTGCACTCGCGTTGTTCCTGGATGTGTCACTGGCGTTCTGGGTGGTGCTGGGCCTGCCTTTTGCTGTTCTTGGCTGTCTGGCCACGCTGGAAATCCTTGGCCTGCCGGTGTCCCTCAATGTGATATCGGTATTCGGCTTTATTCTGGTGCTGGGCCTGCTGGTGGATGACGCAATCGTCACTGCGGAGAGTGCTTATGCGCGGCTCGAACAGGAACGCAAGGGGCTTGAGAGCGTGGTCGGCGGTGTGCGCAGGGTAACAACAGCAACGGTGTTCGGCGCGCTCACCACCGTAGTGGCCTTTGGGCCCAGCCTATTCCTCACCGAAGGCTTTGCGCGAGTTCTCACGCAGCTGGCCTACGTGGTCATTCTCTGTGTGATTTTCTCGTTGATCGAAACCAAACTGATCCTGCCCGCGCATCTGCGACACATTCAGGTCCCGCGCAAAGGCGAGGTTCTGGGCCCACTACGGCGCATTCAACAACGCATCGCGGGCAGCCTGGTTGCCTTTGCCCAGGGACCCTACCGGCGCGCACTGACGCTGGCGGTGAACTACCGCTATACGACCCTGGCGATATTCCTCGCCGGGCTCATCGTTTGTCTGGCGTTGGTGCCTTCGGGCATTCTTCGTGTGGTGTTCTTTCCCTCGATACCGTCGGACCTGATCAACGTAACACTGGACATGCCCCAGGGCACGCCGTGGCAGAAAACCCATAACTACGCGCGGCGCATTGAAACGGCGGCACAGGCCATGAACCAGCGCTTCAAGTCGCAGGATCCCGCTGGCCGTGACCTCATCGTCGCGATGCTGACCATCTCGGAGTCGGATACGCGTGCGCGGGTTCAGATTGAGCTTATCGTCAGCGAGGAACGCAGTATCGACTCCCCCGTGCTGGGCCAGTGGTTACGCGACGAGCTGGGACCGCTAGAAGGGGTGCGCTCGTTCCGCCTCGATGCCGCCGCCGGGCCCGGTGGGACACCGGTGGACATAGAGCTCAAGGGCCGTGACCTGGAACAGCTCCGCCAGGCAGCCAACGAAGTGAAGCTTCAGCTCGCCGCGATTGATGGCGTGCGTGATATTCGCGACAGCTTTAACGCCGGCGGCCGGGAACTGAATATCAAGGTTACCCCGGAGGGCGAGGCCCTGGGCCTCGGCGATGTGGAACTGGCCAGACAGGTCCGCCAGGCCTTCTTCGGTGCAGAGGTGCAACGGATACAGCGCGGGCGCGATGAGGTGCGGGTGTATGTACGCCTCCCGGAATACGAGCGAACGCGCCTGGAAACGCTGCAGTCGCTGTGGATCACCCTGCCGGATCAGCGGCGAGTGCCTTTTTCGGTAGTCGGGCACGCCTTCGAGCGAACTGGCTTGAGCGTGATCAACCGCACCAACTTATCGCGGGTTGTGAACGTGCGGGCGGATGTCAACAAGGCGCTCATCTCCTCTAGCGACGTATTTTCACTTATTGAGCGCAACTCACTGCCCGACATACTCGCGCGACACCCGTCGGTTCGTTACAGCGTGGCCGGTGAGATAGAAGAGCAACGAGACACCTCCAAGGGCCTGCTCTACGGCGGTATTATCGTACTGCTGCTGATCTACGCGGCACTGGCCATCCCCCTCAAGAGCTATTTTGAGCCACTGCTCATCATGTCGGTGATCCCCTTTGGAGTAACCGGGGCCCTGCTGGGCCACCTGATCCTCGGCATGGACGTGAGCATCCTCTCCGCTGTAGGCATGATCGGGCTGGTGGGTGTTGTGGTGAACGACAGCCTGGTCATGGTGGACTTTATCAACCACTACATCGAGGAAGGCCACGACTGGAAGTCCGCCGTGCTGGAAGCCGGGCCCATGCGTTTTCGCGCCATCTTCCTGACCTCGCTGACCACCTTCATCGGCTTGCTGCCCATCCAACTCGAGACCTCCATTCAGGCGCAGTTTGTAAAACCGATGGCCACCTCGGTGGCTTTCGGCATCTTCTTCTCAACCGCCGTGACCCTGATCCTCGTCCCCACGCTTTATTACATTTCTCAGGACCTGCGACGCGTCTTTTCCCGCGGCAGCAACGGAGCAGGGGCTGTGCAAGCGGAACCCGCTCTCACCGGACCGGGAGAGAGCAGCGCCTAAGTCGCCCCAGCGAAACCCGGCGCGCCAGTGCCCAAGCGCTTGAGCAGTAGCGCGCCGACATTTAGTGGGTTGCCTATTTTAGCGATGCGCAATGCCACAGCATCGCCTATAATCCCGTCCCGTATTCGCCTCTTCGGGCCCATAGCTCAGCTGGTTAGAGCAATCGACTCATAATCGATTGGTCAATGCCACCGGCGGGACCCAGCGGTAGAATGCCGGCACTGCCATAAGTATTGGCAGTGCAAAAAGCGCGGTGAATCAATAGGTTGCGATTCCCCCACTAAGAATAAGGGCCCTTAGCTCAGTTGGTTAGAGCATCCGACTCATAATCGGCAGGTCCGGAGTTCAAGTCTCCGAGGGCCCACCATTTTCTGCTAGTCATCACTCGCTTGTGGTTGCATCGAGCCATCGATTCCTGGCGGGGGTGACACGGTCGACAGAGGCCTTATGTACCGCGCTCTCAGTAATCCGTGGTGGCGAGTTAAGTGCCGGATGTGGGGAGAACATAATCGCTCACAGTAGAGCAACTCCCCTACTCAACTCGCTGAAAGCACCTGCCCTGGAGCGCTTACAATAGGCATACAGCGCAAGATGTCCGCTCAGATTAAACAAGGCCTGCACAGAGTCACGGGCAGTCACGAATCGCTGGGACCATCTAACCAATCTCAACCGCCGCAACTCTCGCTCGCTGGGTCCTGGTAGCCTCATGTAACGGCTCTGCTGGACTCAACGACGGCAGTAAGTCCCGTATCGGACTGAGAGCCTTCGCACACTGTATAAGCCCTTGATGAGAAACTGTCGAAAAACTTTACACTCTCGCGGGCATAGGAAAATCGCCACCTCATAACCAATTGAAAAATAATGGTAATTGTATAGCGGCACAAATAATGTGTCCTATCTAAGACTTTATAAATCGATCCAGGGCGCACAATGACACTCAGATTTAGACGGCTTGTTCTAGCTCAAATCCTGCTGCTGAGCACGGTAGGGGCGGCCGAAGCATCGCTGATAATAAACGGGGACTTCGCTACAGACCTGTCTGGTTGGGGTAATCTAGGGGTACCAGGGACTCAATGGACAGCAGGCGAAGCCTGGCTGGGTGTACCCGGGGCCAATGGCACATCAACACTCAATCAGAGTTTCAACCTCGCCTCGGGTGCCGACGCGGTGTCACTAGTGTTTGATTACAATTTCGTGGGGCCGGGCGCATCGTCCCCCCCTGATGTGTTCAGCGTCCTTTTCTCTTATACGGACATTTTCGCGAACTCCCAGATAGTCACGGCATTTATGCTCGATGACAGTTCTGCTCCGGTGTCAGGCACGTACTCTAACAGTACAGCCCTGAACAACATCGACACGACTGCGCCGGTGACCTTGTCTTTCGTGCTGTTTGAGAGCAATCAAGGCGCCGGTACACGGGTAGAACTGGACAATGTTTCGGCGGAGGCAGTACCCGAGCCAGCCACCCTTGCCCTTTTCGGTCTAGGAGTAGCTGGACTAGGATGGTCAAGGCGCAAGAAAGCGTAGCTGTAACTCGCGAGATCAGCCCACTTCGGTGGGCTTTTTGTTGCCTGGTATTTGCTAGACGCGCTCGCAAGCAAAGGCATCGGTTCAGCAGCAATCCCTTATCGGGAAATCAGGCAGCCGTCCTTCCCGATGCAGCGAACGCGCCTGCCCTCAGATCGCGATAGCACATCCCCATCGCAGCGACAGGCATAGAACAAGGCACCAACAGTCGCTGGACTGTTGCGCACTCGACAGCGTTTACTACGAATCCGCCGTCAGGTTGGCGGCATAACCCGGGAGCACTTATCCGGCTGTCCAATTTACGGGCTCCATTTTCCTCATTGAGTCTGGCCCATCACGGTACGACTTAGAGCCTTGGGCGCAGGCAGACAGAATGCGCCGAGTCCATCACGACAGCGACCCGCGCTATCCCAGTCGATCGCAATACCCCACCGTCCTTTTTCCTGAGATACGCGCTCGTTGAGCCGCAGCAGAAGCCCAATTTCGCAAACTGCACGCGACTCTACTACATCCCCGAGAACGCCGATTTGGTGTCAGGATTCTTTACACATTCATCGACCGACAATATCGATAAACCCGTATGCCACTGATATATATTATCTTTATCGTACTAGCACATTTATTGCTTATCCATTCGAAGGAAATATTCAGTCTCACTAGAGCAAAATTTGTTACTCATCGACCTTTGGAGAAAACCTGAAATGGGATTCGTTCACTTCAGTAGAACAATTCAAGTCAAAAAACGTCTGTTAAACAGCACGATTGGCCTGTTGGCCCCCGCGCTGTTGCTGTGCGGACAAGTCAGCCACGCGGGACCTGTTAACGGCCCTGATGGTGATGTGTCACCAAACGTCATATTCGGAACTGGAGGGAACGCCAACGGCAGCTTCACGGGACAAGGTCAGAATAACATCGAGGTGGCCCTGCGTGGAAAGCAGCGCTATCCGGCAGCCAATATATTTAACTACGACCTTGACAAAACCTATACATTCGATTCTACCGTGCTGACCACAAACCCGGCCAATCGCTCCGTGTTCAACTTTGAGTGGTCTATCAATGTCGATCAGGGTGGCACAACTGGCGATATACTCAGCGATTTTTTGTACTTACTCTCCGTCGACACCGATGCCTCTGCCGGGGTCACCTATGCCAGCATTGATCCCTTCAATACCCCGGGATACTTTGATCACGCGCTCGGAACCAACACTACCTTGGCTGGGCAAGGAATAGAGTCCACCAGCGAAGCTGAGCTTTCGACGAATATGGCGTCGTACAACGTCGCGCAGCAATCAAGCAATCTGGGCTTCGGATTTTCGGCGGACCCTGATGCTCCTGGAATTTACGACTTCAAGATGGAAGTATTCTCGCTGCAGAACGTGTTGCTCTCGTCTGCGGAAATAACCGTCATAGTGGAGCCTGTACCACGAAGCCAGGTTCCGGTTCCAGCCACACTGCCGGTGCTTCTCGGCGGCATTGGCGCGCTGGGCTTCTTCGCACGTCGGAGGAAGTCAAAGAGCGCCTAACACTGGCGTGACTGGCATACATCAGGCAAACCAGAAGGGGCTGGCCTCGAGCCGCCCCTTTTCATCAGAATCTAGAGGAATATCACAATTCCGGTAAGTCTGGGGTCAGGGTAAGTCTGGGGTCAGAGTAAAAACTGCTTCTTATCATCTATGGGTTTTTTGCTCTGACCCCAAATACTCTCGGGTTTTTACTCTGACCCCAAATATTCCAAAGCTGTGATCAACTCAAGCGGCTGTATTTGTCCCGCCCCTATTAGCCGAGCATATCTATCCCCGGCAGGCTGACCGAGCCCACGACCAAAAGCTTCCCGGCGTTGAAATCGAAGCGGTCCTCGAAGATGTCGGCACTCAGAGCATCTAAACTGCCCTCTACGCGTAGCAGGGGCCCTATGGCCAGATCGACCACGTCCAGTTGCAGTCCTGGCTCGAAGGGCAGTGTCGCCTGCAGTTTGAGCGACGTCTTGATGAGGTCGAGCGTGTAACCAAAGCTCAATCCGATCTCTGTGTCATTGCAGAACTGGGCTTTTGGCGTGATGATCAATTCATAATCGATCTCGCCATCACCGTTGCCGCGATCGTCAATCAGGGAAGCATTCTCAACTGTAATGTAGTCAGCTTCGTCGGCCAGAAAGCTTTGCCGACTGCCATCTTCAAACAGAAAAGAAAATTCCACATCATCGACGGGCAGCACAAATTCCTGCGAAAGATTGATGCCAGCGCTGACGTCAAAATCGGCGAGTTCCGCACTGATTCCGAAGTCAATGTACTCTTTGATCGTATCTTGACTCAGCGGCGTCAGTTCCAGCACGTAATTATGTTGGTTTGTCGCCGAGGAAGCTAGTTGACTTTGCGTCCCAACGAGGCCACCGGTTGCCGAGCCGCGACACCACCTGCGGCCCGGACACCAACACCGTCAGGTCCCGACCAGGGCTCGACATCCAGTTCGGGTATAGTTCGGTGTTCGGTACAGCAGTAACCGTTACGTTTCTTCGATTCCTGGGTAGTTCCGTGTCTTATCGGATCGCCGTCGGCCCGCAACCGGGTCGCAAAGCCTTCATGATTCGTACCATCCGCCCATTGGATCGGCCTGACCCTGGACTGGAACGGGTGGCCAAAGCCAACGGCTTTTCACTACACGCCGGGGTGAGCTGCGAAGGACACCAAAAGGAGAAGGTTCGCCCGGCGCGACTCCTCGTCAGTCGCGCCGATGAAGAACGTCCCCGCGGGAACTGGCACCATTTCCGGACATTCGGGGCAGTCGCTGAACGACTCATTCGCTGCGTGAGCGAACGAGACCGGCGATAACGGGAGAGCGCCGAGAATGGCTATCTATAGAGTGCAACCACCTCTTTTTCCGTGCATATTTTTTCTTCCCCGGAATCATCCCGCGCGGCGCGGGAGTTATGCCACTCTACCGGAAACAGCGTCAGGAGCGCCGATCAACACTTTGGGTTGTGTTGTGCAGCCCGCGCAACCGCCGGAGCTCTTGTTCACGTTGTTCGCCGTCAATCCGCACATAGCGAAACACCGCACAGCCCTTCAGCTCCCCCAGATGGGGATTGGGCCGCCGCGGCTCCAGGGGCCGGTTGTAATAGTCAGCTGCGTTTGCGGTCGAGAGAATACCCAAATTGGTCACCAGCAGCGAGCGCGGGGTCGTTAGCGTCCAGTAGGTCACGTAACGGGGCACACCGGTATCCGCATCGATCGCGTGACGCAGCATGCTGGCCTCATCCACCAGGTGGTACACGCCATCACCCGCGGGTGTCCAACGGTCGTCAACGACGGCGCCGCTCATAGCGCTGATCACTTCGATGCCCTGGTCTGCGGGCAGGCTTTCACCGCCTATGTTTTGCGCCAGCTACGTGCCCGCGGGATAGAACTTGTATTCCGTTTGCGCTAGCTGCGCATCTTGCAACGACAGTTCCAGCACGGACTGATAACTCTGAATGATCGGCTGTAGGCTCCCGTCCAGGTAGCTGAGCTCACCCAGCCAGATGCCCGCCAGCCGGGCCCAGAAGGGAGACGGTCTGTGTGTGCCCGACTGCGCGGCGGCGGCCGGGATGCTGACAGTACCAGCAAGCGCGCCGAGCAGAAACTCTCTGCGTTGGGTATGCCTGGCGGTCATGGCGTGATCTCCTGTGTAGCGGTGCAGCTTACCGTCTCGGGAGCTGGTTGGTCATGGCCCGGCCCGGTACCGCAAGCCGGGACGTTTCGGGTCAGGGAAGTTTGGGGTCAGGGAAGTTTGGGGTCAGAGTAAAAACTCCTTCTGATCATCTATAGGATCCTTACTCTGATCCCAAAGACGCCATTTTTTTACAGGCTTGTGTGAGCACTGACCAATCGATTATGGGTTGGGGGTGAGGCTTTCGAGTCTTTGCGGTCTCGGTCGCCCTCATCGGCCGCAAGGCCAGATATCTCCGCTATATTTCCTGCGTGGGACATCGGCGGTCTCGACCAAGAACGGTCTGCGTAAAATCAGATTAATGAACGCCGGTGTGCCCTGGTAATGATGAAGAGCGAGAAGATACAAGATATCCTCATGCTAAGGAGACAGTGCACGTCGTACGGCGTGTGTAGGTTCACATTCTATATCGGCTGAACAAGCGAGAAGTTATGACTGATGATCAACTGCAGGCCCTCAAGATCGCGTTCACCTACATGCCGCAGGCCATTGAGGTAACACGACACGAGTACGGCGATCGCTACGCTGTGGTTCTCGAGCACATCGAGGCTGTGCGAGCGGCACTCCAAGACAGCGGCATCGATCCTGATGAGGTCGGCGGGGAAATCAACCCCGACCTATCGCCTAACTCCTTCTACTGAGGGCTCGTCTGTGCCAATCAAAAGTTTAATGCTCCAGAGTCCGATTGATTCGCGGCTAACGATGACGCCCCGCTCTGCCAACAGGTCTTCGATGTCGCGGTGGCTGAGGTTGGATCTGCAGTAGAGCCAAACGGCGCAGGAGATGACATCTGGTGAGCGAGTTTGGGGTCAGAGTAAAAACTACTTCTGATCATCTATAGAGTTTTTACCCTGACCCCAAATATTCCTGAGGGCGCGTCTCTGCCAATCAAAAGCTTAATGCACCAGAATCCGATTGATTCGCGGCTAACGATGACGCCCCGCTCTGCCAACAGGTCTTCGATGTCGCGGTGGCTGAGGTTGGATCTGCAGTGGAGCCAAACGGCGCAGGAGATGACATCTGGCGGGAATCGGTGGCGCTTGTAGGTATTCATGCGCAAAAGGCGGGGGCAGACCCTCTCGCCGCTTCCATTAATATCGTCCTGTTTACTTGGCAGCATCGTGCTGCCACCTGGTTAAGGAACAACCTTCATCCCATCAAAACTCCCGCGCCTCCAGATAGGCCCGCACACAGGTCTGAACGTGCCGAAACCGATCGCCTCCCAGATGCACCCCGCCATACCAGCGCGTCACCACAATAACTTCGCCCTCAATACCGTTCCTGAGACGATACTAACAATCTTGCTCAGTTAACTTGCCGATACTCCAAGGTTTGTTCCAGCCCCGGCTGTGGTCTATTCTCTAAAACCACGCCAACACCCTGGGCTCTACCCATGATCTTTCATCAAGTCGCGACGGACCGGGGCTGCCAGTCCTATTTCATCGCCTGCGAAGACAGCTGCATGGCGGTTGTCATCGACCCCGAGGACAGCCAGCTCGACCGTTACCTGGGCCTGGCCGCCCAGGAGGGCGTCAGCATTCACTACGTGCTGGACACCCACACCCACGCGGATCACTTTTCCGGCACGATCGAACTGGCGCGCAAGCTGGACGTGCCGATCATCATGCACCGCGCCAGCGAGGCGCCCTTCGTGGACATGCGGGTGGACGACGGTGAAAAAATAAACCTGGGTAAACTGTCACTGAATATCCTGCACACTCCCGGGCACACGGCCGATTCCATCAGCGTGCAGGTGGAAGACCGGGTGTTCACCGGCGACACTCTGCTGATCGGTGGTTGCGGCCGAACCGACCTCCCTTCCGGCGACCCCGACCAGCTCTACGACAGCCTGTTCAACAAGCTGCTGACCCTGCCCCCGGAAACCCTGGTGTACCCGGCGCATAGCTACAGCCAGGCCAGTTTCACCACCATTGCCGCAGAAATCGCCAACAACCCCCGGCTGCAACTGCGCGAACGGAGTGAGTTCGTCGCCCAGATGCGCAAGCTCACCCTGAGGGATCCGGATCACCTGTCGGAAGCCCTGCGCACCAATCTCAGTGGTGGAAAAACCGTTGAACAGTTGATAGCAGAGGCAGCTCACAACGTGCCTTTCATGTCGCTAGAGGAAGTGCTGCGCAGAATCCAGAGTGGCGACCCCGGCATTGTGTTGCTGGACGTACGCGAGAAGGAGGCTTACGAACGGGGGCACATTCCCGGCGCCCTGCATATCCCCCGCGGCCAACTGGAGTTGTGCGTCAACGAGCGATTGCCCGACCCCACCCAGCGCATCGTCGCGTACTGTGAATACGGGCGTATATCCACTCTGGCCACAGCAACCCTCAAAGAAATGGGTTTTACCCGCGCCATCGCCCTGGACCAGGGTATGCGGCTTTGGCTGGACAAGGGTTACCCGGTGGAGGCGTGAACATCTGGCGCCCGGACAGCCTACTTGGGTTTTGACAAGTTAGCTTTTTGAGAGCACAGGAATCTATCCTCAGGTCTCAAACAACTGCCCGACCCCATTCACCGAATGCACTTATCCTCAGATCTCGATAATCCTGAGCCCCTACCAGGTGCCTTCCCAGATTGAAGATACTGCAGCATGGGCAGCCACAAACTACTGCGCCTGCTTCATGGACTTTAGATGCCACAATGGCCACTCGCATATCAGACTAGACGGGGAAGAACCCAGAACACTCCGCGACAGCAGCGCTTAAGGGCCGCAGCCGCGCTGACTGCTCAGCCAAACCAGGTTTGATTTTGTGCCTGGTCCCAATGATTCACCACACCCCCGTTGCCCATACATGACATTTTGGCTTCTCTTAGCGAGGAAAAAACTGCCACCAGTTTTGCCTCAAATTTAGTGTAGTTTGGCCCGGCATTGTTGTTGGGGACTCGCTCAAATTTCCACCCGCGCTGAACCTGTAACCAGTAAGTAGCCGCGCCAGACCTGGGGTCCTTTTTCCGCTGCGGTCTCGGGTTGGCAACCGTAGGCTCCAATATCGTATCGACTGTGGCCGTGAGCGCCGACGTATTAAATCTATTCATAGCTTGGGCATAGGCGTGATCAGTATTCGTGCAACCTTGTTCTCGTCTGCCGTGTCGATTCATGGGACGAGCCTCGCTCAGAAAGAGCGCACCATCAACCGCATTAAGTATGTGTTTGAAGGCAAACGCTTCTTCGAAACGTGGTGGTGCGCCTGCGTTTTTCATATAAGTATAGATTGTTGCGATCATGGGCTTGCTCCCCTCTTGTTTGCCATGTTGAACGATGATCTAGGGCACAAATACCACAACCTTCCGAAAGATTTCTGTATCGGTACTAATGTAAGCCGTCGCATCCCTCGCTCTCTGACCCTGGTCGCCTCGTGAGATTGCTCTGCGCGACTGTTGGCGAACTGTGATGTGTCATGAATGACATTCGGCATCAGATCCCCAAGGGCTAACTGATCGCTTCGCAGCTTATCCGTCACGATCTTCCCGGACTCACGGTCATGAATGCGCAGCAGCCCTTCGAAGAACCGCTTTGCTGCAACCTCATCCGCCATAGCCTCGGTGTTTTCTCTTAAACTTTTGGCGCATAAGACGCCGAATTTGATCTAGGGACTGCCCCTCTTCACCGGGTGTGTCCGCAGCGAGTGCTTTTGGGACTAGAGGCGGATTGATTCGCGGCTGACGACAATACCCCGTTCGGCTAGCAGTTCTTCGATATTACGATGACTGGGATTGAAACGACAGTAGATCCATATGGCGTAGCTGATGATGCCGGGCGGGAATCGGTGGCGCTTGTAGGTATTCATGCGCAAAAGGCGGAGGCAGACCCTCTCGCCGCTTTCATTAATATCGTCCTGTTTACTTGGCAGCATCGTGCTGCCACCTGGTTAAGGAACAACCTTCATCCCATCAAAACTCCCGCGCCTCCAGATAGGCCCGCACACAGGTCTGAACGTGCCGAAACCGATCGCCTCCCAGATGCACCCCGCCATACCAGCGCGTCACCACAATAACTTCGCCCTCAATACCGTCCCGCTCCAGCATGCGCAGGATCACCATCCCCGCGCCACTTTCCCCGTCGTCATTTTTTACCGGCTCACCAGGCAGTAAAACCGCCCAGGTGTTATGCGTTGCCCTGGCATATTTCTTCTTCCGCTTCAGCCCCTTTACAAACGCCTCCGCAGCCCTGCGATCCCCAGCCTTGCCCCAGGACACCGCATACTTCGACCCCCGATCTGTCAGCACATGTTCAATCTGTTCCATGGCCGCACCTTGCACAATCTCTTGACCGAATGAAACCCCGCAGGCCGGACATTGGGCGCCTACTACGCTGCTACGCCCTTTAGAGAGTTTGAGATAACAAGAGTTTGGGGTAACAAGAGTTTGGGGTCAGAGTAAGAACTGCTTCTGATCATCTAGGGGGTTTTTACTCTGACCCCAAATATTCGCCTTCCAGCGTGGATTCCCAAAACTGCTTGCGCAGTGCTTTGGTGAACGCCTCAAAATCAGCTTCAGACTTGAATT
>JBLIIW010000018.1:0-30772 GCA_047635315.1 Halieaceae bacterium
GTCGCTCGCCACGGTGCGGCGCCGGTAGAAAATGTGGTTGCCGTCGCGCTGGCTGCTCAGCAAGCCACTATTGCTCATCAGCTTGAGGTGATGGCTCAGTGCTGGTTGACGCACGTCCAGCACTTCGCAGAGCTCGGAGACGTCCATCGCATCGTGGCGCAGCAGGCGCAGGATACGCAGTCGCAGCGTGTCGGCACCGGCCTTGCACAGGGCGGCCAGTACCTGGGCCTGTTCCTGGGGACCGGGAGTGCTATTCAGGGTAGCGGATAGGGGGGCTAGGTTCGTCATCGGCGCGCGCAGTCTACAAGGCAAGCGCAACTATATCAAATATTTTCGATATAGCTTGCCAAGTGTGTTGTCCTGCGCGGAGCCTTACGCGACAATGCGCGCCCTCGCACCGCACACTCTCCAGGAGACACCATGTCCAGCCGCACCGAACTCGCCAATGCCATTCGCGCTCTCGCTATGGACGCGGTCCAGCAAGCCAACAGCGGGCACCCCGGCGCGCCAATGGGCATGGCGGATATCGCTGAGGTCCTGTGGAACGACTTTCTGCGCCACAACCCGGTCAACCCGGACTGGCCCAACCGCGACCGCTTCGTGCTGTCCAACGGCCACGGATCGATGCTGATCTATGCGCTGCTGCACCTGACGGGCTACCAGCTGCCTATGGCCGAGCTTGAGAACTTTCGGCAGCTGCACAGCAAGACGCCGGGACACCCGGAGTACGGCTACGCGCCGGGCGTCGAAACCACCACGGGTCCGCTTGGCCAGGGGCTCGCCAACGCGGTTGGAATGGCCATCGCGGAGAAGGTGCTGGGGGCCAGCTTCAATAAACCGGAACACAACATAATCGATCATCATACCTACACGTTTATGGGCGATGGCTGCCTTATGGAGGGTATTTCCCACGAAGTGTGCTCCCTCGCCGGCACCCTCGGCCTCGGCAAGCTGATTGCCTTCTACGATGACAACGGCATCTCCATTGACGGTGAGGTGGGGGGCTGGTTCAGCGACGACACACCCAGGCGCTTCGAAGCCTACGGATGGCAGGTTATTCCCGCCATAGACGGCCACGATCCACAGGCGATCCGCGCAGCGGTCGAGGCGGCGCGTGCTGATCAGGGCCGGCCGAGCCTGATTTGCTGTCGTACGGTGATCGGTAAGGGCGCGCCCAACAAGCAGGGCACGGCGTCCACGCATGGTGCTCCGCTGGGAGCCGAGGAAATAGCGGCGACCCGTGCAGCTTTGGGCTGGACTCACGCGCCCTTTCATATACCGGAGGACATTTACGCCGGCTGGGATGCGCGGGAGCGTGGCGCAGTGGCGGAAACAGACTGGAACAACGCCTTGCAGCGCTACCGGGAAGCATTTCCGGCGCTCGCGGCGGAGCTCGAGCGGCGTCTGGCGGGGCAGCTGCCCGCCGACTTTGAGCGCGCTGCTGACCAGTACATCGCGGACTGTCAGGCCGGTGGTGCGAGTATTGCTTCACGCAAGGCCTCACAGAACACGATTAATGCTTTTGGTCCCCTGCTGCCGGAACTGCTCGGTGGGTCGGCGGACCTGGCCGGTTCCAACCTGACCCTGTGGTCTGGATCGAAGGGTGTGAGCGCAAGCGCCGCCGATGGCAACTACATCTATTACGGCGTCCGCGAGTTCGGTATGTCGGCCATCATGAATGGCATTGCGCTGCATGGCGGCTTCATCCCCTATGGCGGCACCTTCCTGATTTTCATGGAGTACGCCCGCAATGCCCTGCGCATGGCGGCGCTGATGCGCCAGCAATGCATTTTCGTCTACACGCACGATTCCATTGGTCTGGGTGAAGACGGACCAACGCACCAGCCGGTTGAGCAGCTGACGGCCATGCGCGCGACCCCGAATCTGGAAACCTGGCGGCCCTGTGATGCGGTTGAATCGGCCGCGGCGTGGAAATCGGCGACCCTGCGTCGCGATGGCCCAACGGCGCTGGTGTTTTCCCGCCAGAGTTTGCCGCACCAGACCCGGGATAGTGCGCAACTGGCGGCCATCGAGCGCGGCGCCTACGTGCTTCAGGACTGCGCGGGCGCTCCGGAGGCGATCATTATTGCTACCGGCTCTGAGGTGGCACTGGCCATGGCGGCTGCGGCACAGTTGAGCGAGCGCGCGATCCGCGTGGTTTCCATGCCCTGCCCGGAACGCTTTGAGCTGCAGGATGCGGCGTATCGGGAGTCCGTACTACCCAGTGACTGCCTGCCGCGGGTGGCCGTGGAGGCTGCGCACCGGGACTTCTGGTACAAGTACGTGGGTCTTGATGGGCGCATCGTCGGCATGGCCAGTTTCGGCGAGTCGGCGCCGGCGGGAGCGCTGCTGGAGCTGTTTGGCTTTACCGTCGATAACGTCCTCGCCGCCGTCGGCGAGGTGTTGGATACGCTGGAGTCCGTCTAGCACTGTGCTGCGCCTCGCCATCAATGGTTACGGTCGTATTGGGCGCACCGTGCTGCGCGCCCTGCAGGAGAGCCCTCACCGGGAGGCCCTGCAGGTCGTTGCGATTAACGAATTGGCCGATGCGGCGACGGTCGCGCACCTGACCCGCTACGATTCCACCCACGGGCGCTTCAGAGACACGGTCGAGCTGCACGGGCAGACGCTGCGCATCGGCAAACATGAAAAAGTTCTTCTGCGGCAGCCGCGTATCGAGGATTTGGACTGGCGCGCAATCGGCGTCGACATGGTGCTGGAATGCACCGGCGCATTCACTGATCGGCTTACGGCGGAGCGGCATCTGCACGCGGGAGCGGGTCGCGTACTGTTTTCCCAGCCGGCCCAGGCCGATGTGGACGCCACGGTGGTGTATGGAATAAACCACGAGGTACTGTCCGCTGAAGACCGGATCGTATCGTCGGCCTCCTGCACCACCAATGGTATCGTTCCGGTCATCGCCGCACTCGATGATGCCCTGGGTATCGAATACGGCACCATCACTACGATTCACTCGGCCATGAACGATCAGCCCGTGCTGGACGCTTACCACCACACGGATCTGCGCAAGACCCGGGCGGCGGGCCAGTCGATTATTCCCGTAGACACGGGCCTGGCGCTGGGGGTGGAGCGCATCCTCCCCGCCCTGGCGGGCCGTTTTACGGCGCAGGCGCTGCGCGTACCGACCCTCAACGTTTCCGCCATGGACCTGACCGTGGTCACTCGAAACGAGAGCAGCGTGGAGCGTGTCAATGAGGTGTTACGGGCAGCCGCGAAAGAGCGCTTTTGCGGCGTGTTGGGCTATACGGAAGAACCGCTGGCCTCCTGTGATTTCAATCGCGACTCCCGCTCCAGTATTATCGACGCCTATCAGACGCGGGTCAGTGGCCGACATCTGGTAAAAGTGCTGACCTGGTTCGATAATGAATGGGGATACGCCAACCGCATGCTGGATGTGGCCCGCTATTGGTCTTCCCTCGACGAGCGTGCCCGGTAAAAATGGGCCCTGACTGGAGCATGTGTCCGCTACCCGCTGTGTGCCTTCACCGACCCCAAGAGTTTTTCTTATGAGTCTTGCCGTGCAACGAATGGACCAGCTTGAACTCGCTGGTCGTCGGGTACTGATCCGCGAGGACCTGAATGTTCCGATCAAAAACGGTGCGGTGAGCTCCGATGCACGCATACGCGCTGCTCTGCCCACGATCCGCAGGGCGCTGGATGCGGGAGCGCGGGTTATGCTGATGTCGCACCTGGGTCGGCCAACGGAGGGTGAGTTTGACCCCCAGTTCTCCCTGGCTCCTGTTGCCACGGCGCTGGCCTCTCTTCTGGGGCAACCCGTGCGTCTGGTGGCGGACTGGCAGGCGGGGCTGGCGATCGGCCCGGGGGAGCTCGTGCTGCTTGAGAACGTGCGCTTCAATCCCGGCGAGAAGAAGGATGATGAAACGCTGGCGCGGGCCTACGCTGCCCTGTGCGATGTGTTCGTCATGGATGCTTTTGGAACGGCGCACCGCGCCCAGGCATCAACACACGGGGTAGCGCGATTCGCGGCGCAAGCCTGCGCGGGTCCCCTGCTCCTGGGCGAGCTGGAGGCCCTGCAGCAGGCGCTCGCGGCGCCCGCAAGACCGATGGTGGCGATCGTAGGCGGCGCCAAGGTATCGACCAAACTCGCGGTGCTCGATTCGCTCTCGGGCATGGTGGACCAGCTGATCGTCGGTGGGGGTATCGCGAACACCTTTCTCGCGGCGGCCGGGTACCCGGTGGGCAAATCCCTGTGTGAGCATGCGCTGCTGGACGAAGCGCGGCGCATTGCGGCGAAGACCCGCATTCCCCTACCCAGCGATGTGGTGACGGCTCGCGAGTTCGCCGAGGATGCAGCGGCAACGGTCTGCGCGGCATCGGCGGTCGAGGACGACGCGATGATTCTCGATATTGGTCCCGAATCCGCAGCGGCTATGGCGGCGGTACTGCGTGAGGCCGGCACCATTCTCTGGAACGGACCTGTGGGTGTCTTCGAGTTCGACAGTTTCGCTGCCGGTACGGAGGCCCTTGCGCGGGCCATTGCCGAGAGCGATGCCTTCTCCCTGGCGGGAGGCGGCGACACCCTGGCGGCAATAGATAAGTTTGCTATTGCTGACAAGGTTTCCTATATCTCCACCGGTGGTGGTGCATTCCTTGAGTATGTTGAGGGCAAGACCCTGCCGGCAGTGGCGGTACTTGAAGCGCGCGCCCGTGAGGCCTGATTTTTCTCCAAGTGAGTAATTCAGGGACGCCGCGCTCTTGCCCTGTGGCGGCTGTCGGCATACCGTTAACGGGGCGAACAACTAATTATTATCTGATGTGCTTTGAGGAGAATAACGATGGCATTGATTAGCTTGCGCCAGTTGCTGGACCATGCGGCTGAGCATGGTTACGGCGTTCCGGCCTTCAACGTGAATAATCTCGAGCAGACCCGGGCGATCATGGAGGCCGCCGACGCCACAGACTCGCCGGTGATCATGCAGGCCAGCGCTGGAGCCCGAAAGTATGCGGGCGCACCATTCCTGCGCGCGCTGATGGAGGCGGCTATGCGCGAGTTTCCGCATATTCCCGTAGTGGTGCACCAGGATCACGGGGTTTCCGCTGGCGTTTGTCAGCGCTCCATTCAGCAGGGCTTCAGCTCGGTGATGATGGACGGCTCCCTGGGGGAGGACGGCAAGACACCGATGGATTACGAGTACAACGTGGCGGTGACGCGCAGAACGGTGGAAATGGCGCACTCCTGTGGTGTGTCCGTGGAGGGAGAGCTCGGTTGCCTCGGCTCTCTGGAGACCGGCGAGGCCGGTGAGGAAGACGGTATCGGTGCGGAGGGCAAACTCAGCTATGAGCAGATGCTGACGGATCCCGAGGAGGCGGCCAGCTTTGTGAAGGCCACCAATGTGGACGCGCTGGCCATTGCCTGCGGTACCAGCCACGGTGCCTACAAATTCAGCCGACCGCCGACCGGCGACATACTTGCTATAGACCGTATTCGCGAAATCAATGCACGGATTCCCAATACACACCTGGTGATGCACGGGTCGTCCTCCGTGCCCCAGGATTGGCTGGCCATTATTAATCAGTACGGCGGCGAGATTCCTGAAACCTACGGTGTGCCTGTGGAGCAGATACAGGAAGGTATCCGTCACGGGGTGCGCAAGATCAATGTTGATACGGATCTGCGCCTCGCCTCCACCGGCGCGATCCGGCGCTTTATGGCCGAGAATCCAGCAGAATTTGATCCGCGCAAATATCTCAAGGAAACCATCGTCGCCATGCGCGATATCTGCATGGCGCGCTACGAGGCCTTCGGTACCGCCGGTAGGGCCAGCAGCATTCGCGCCCTGTCTCTGGAAGCGATGCAGCTGCGCTACGACGCCGGTGAACTACAGCCGAAGGTTCACTGAGCCCCGGCTTCTTCCGGGTGGCCGCGCCGGGTGCTGCCGGGCGCCCCTGGGGGGCGCAGCGTTACCCAGCGGGTCCATAAACAGTATCGGGGTACAAAGGCACTGACCCGCGTATCTATGGGCGTTGTTCCGGGGCAGAGAGCGATGCACTGGCGCGCGAGTACAAGTGCCGGATTCGAACACCGCCATTCTGCTAAACTCGCCTTTTTCAGCAGTGCTCCCCTCTTCATGGCAACAGCATCCAAGCGTAAAAAAAAGCCCCTGTCCCGGCAGCTCCGCGAGGCGATCGATTTGCAGCGACGCGGCAACATCGAGGCGGCAGAACGCGTTTACCGACAGACCCTCGCAGAGAATCCGGAGCATGCCGATGCGCTGTATCTGCTGGGGACCCTGTGCCTCAATCAGGGGCGTCTGGGCGAGGCCCGCGAGCACCTTGCACATGCCGTTGCACGCAAGGCGTCATTGGCGCCTGCGTGGTACGAGCTGGGTAATACCTTGCGCGATCTCGGCGAGTTTGAAGCGGCTACGGAGGCCTTTGCAAAGGCCCTGCGTCAGAAACCCGATCTGGCTGTAGCCCACTGTGCTCGAGCCCAGCTGCGCGATTACCGGGAGCCGGGCGCTTTCGACGCTGAGCTGCTGCATATGCGCCAAGCCCATGCGCGCGCCAGAGCCGGTTCGCGGGAGAAGCGGGATCTCGCCTGGGGGCTGGCGCATGCGCTGCAGCAGCGCGGCGATGCGGAGCCTACTTTGGCGTACCTGGCCGAGGCGCATGCGGTGGATGCCGCGGCGCAGCCCTACGATCGCAGCAATGGCCAGCAGTATTTCCAGCGGCTCAGGGATGCGATCGACGCGCAGATCCTTGCTGAGCGCGCCCCCCGGGGCAGCGAAACTGAGCTGCCGCTTTTTGTAATCGGGCCGCCGCGCTCCGGCACCAGCCTTGTTGAGCAGATTCTGGCCAGTCACAGCGTGATACACGGCGCCGGCGAGCTGCGCTGGATTGGACAGTTGTGTGGACAGATGGAACGCGGCAGCGGGCTGCCTTTCGCCGAGGCCTACCGGCGCTTGCCCGAGGGGGAAATGCAGCGCGCGGGGAATACCTACCTGATGGCTCTGGCGCGACTGGCCCCCCAGGCGCGCCGGGTGGTCGATAAGATGCCCGCCAATCTGCTCGCTGCGGGTATGCTCGGGGCGATGTTTCCGAGGGCGCGGTTTTTCTACTGCGAGCGCGATCGAGCGGCAACCGCCTGGTCTATTTACAGCACGCGCTTTGCCGAGGCCCATGCTTTCTCGAATGATCCTGCGGATCTGGTCGATTACCTCGATACCTGCGCGGTGCAGCGCGAGTATCTCGCGGAGTTGCTGGGGGAACGTCTCTATACGGTCCGCTACGAGGAACTGGTCGCTGAGCCGCAGCGTGTTATTCCAGATTTGCTCGCCCACGCGGGTGTTGCCATGGAGCCGGCCTGTCTGCAGCCCGAACGCACCCAGCGGCCGGTGCGCACGGCCAGCGCCATGCAGCTGCGGCGCCCCATCTATGCGGACGCGAACAACCGCAGTCGACACTTTATAGCCGCCTCAGCAGCTTTTCGCGATGCGCTCGAGGGGACTCTCTGATGGCTGCTGTGCCGACTATGCAAACCGGCCTCGCGGCCCTGCAACGCGGTGATGCGGCGACAGCTGCCGCGCAGTTCGAAGCGCTGCGCCAAGCCGGTGGTGGTGCCGACGTCTGTCTTGCGCTCGCTTTCGCGCGTGTGCACCTGGAGGATGCGGCGGGTGCGCTGAGCGCGGTTGATCTGGCGCTTGAGCAGGAGCCGCGCAATCTGCGGGCTCTTCTGTTCAAGGCAGATCACCTGGACCGTATGGGCCGCTCGCGGCAGGCCCTGGGCTTCTACCAGGCGTCGCTGCAGGTTGGCGTCAATATGGGGACGGAGCTGCCACAGGATGTGCGGCAGGGGTTGGGCCGGGCGCAGGCACAGAGCGATCGCTATGCGCGTGAGTATGAGCAGCACCTGCGCAAAGCCCTGCATAAGGCGGGCTACGGTGACGGCAACTGCCCACGTTTCGCTGAATCACTGGATATTCTGGGCGGGCACACGCCCGTGTACTTCCAGCAGCCGACCCGCTACCTCTTCCCGGGCCTGACCCAGGCGGCCTTTTTTCCGCGCGAGCAGTTTCCCTGGCTGGCGCAACTCGAGGCTCAGAGTGGCGCTATCAGAGAGGAACTAAGGGCGGTGCTGGAGGGTGATGAAAGCTTCAGCCCCTATCTGGAACTCGACCCCCACTCGCCACAACTCAACGACGTGGATAACGTGGGTAGCATGGACTGGAGCGCCTTCTATCTGTGGCAGGACGGTGAGCCGGTCGCGGCGAATGCCGCCCGCTGTCCACGCACGATGCAGGCCCTTGCGGCGGTGCCGGCGCCATCCGTACCGGGGCAGACACCCACCGCCCTGTTTTCGCGATTGAAGCCCGGCGTACGCATTCCCCCGCATAACGGCATGGTC
The DNA here is from genome assembly GCA_047635315.1 of Halieaceae bacterium. Taxonomy (GTDB): domain Bacteria; phylum Pseudomonadota; class Gammaproteobacteria; order Pseudomonadales; family Halieaceae; genus Congregibacter. The sequence continues at coordinate 8,387 of JBLIIW010000018.1, forward strand.
AATACGCGACTGATCTGTCATTTGCCACTGGTCGTGCCCGCCAACTGCGGGGCGTTGCGGGTGGGCAACTACACGCGGCCCTGGGTAGAGGGTGAGGGTTTTGTGTTTGACGACAGCATTGAGCATGAAGCCTGGAACGACAGCGATGCCGAGCGCGTGGTACTGCTCTTTGACATTTGGCGCCCGGAACTCAGCGAAGAAGAGCGCCGCTGGGTCAGCGAGCTGTTGCAGGCCGTGGATGCCTTTGTGGAGGACTGATCAGGCGCTGCCCTGACGTATCCCGCTGAGAACCCAGGCGGCAGTCTCGCCGCTTTCGCCCATGGACAGGGTCTGGGGCGGATCCATCTGCAGTCCCGCAGCGCCAAAAGCATTCATCCATTCGTCGAGTTCATCGGCGTCTACAGCGGCGTCCAGCATGGATTGCAGGCGCCCACGAAATCGCTGCAGTTCGCCACCCACCTTGGCTGCCCACTCTTCTACCTCGCCCAGATCAAACTGGTATATCTTGCCGTACATATGCGCGATATCCGCATAGAGCCGGAAGATACTCCCGCCACAGATATCCTTGCCCTGTTCCTTCAACAGCTTCTCAAGGACTTTAACCCGGGGTGCCAGGGCCCGGTCCGCGGCTTCGAAGGCCGGGGGGCTTCCCAGCCCTACACGCAGATCGGCGGCGCAGCGCAGCAGTGACAGAAACGCATCCAGTGCACCACTGGCCAGGGTCGTGTCGAGGGCCCGCGTATTGGCAGCGCACTCCTGATAAATCGCCGCGCCGGTTTTGTGCATTATCAGGCGCAGCTGTCCGCCACTGCGCAGTACCCGCGCGGCTTCGCCCGCGGCGTCTACTCCGGCGTATTCGATACCAAACTGGCTGACCAGCGCATCGAAGGAACCGTCGGTCACCGCTAGTTCTGCGGCGCTGCTGCACAGCGTCTGCACATCCGGATACTGCTGCTTTACCAGACTGAGAGCTGCCGCGGATTGATCCACACAGCTAAGCCGAAATTGTTGTTGCTGGTCGCGGCCGGCCGCCAGGGCAAAGCCGGTGACCGCACCGCTACCACAGCCCACATCGAGTACCCGAACCTGATCGTTGTCAGCACGCGCCAACGCTGAGAAATAGTCCAGCCAAAAGTCTTCCAGGGCCTGATCCTGGGGGCCGCCATCGGCAAAAGTACCCGCGCGTTCGCCGCCCGCCCAGTAACTGTCCCAGTCGGCCCCGTGTTCATCGCTTGTGTCGGCGTCATGCATGCGCGTTGCTTTACTCATCCGTAGTTAGGTTCGTCATTCTATGGCCACTCTGGGGCTCTTGTGGCGTTTCTGCATGAAAGGCAGGACAAAAAAAGGCCAGCATAAGCTGGCCTTGAATTTTACGCCGGACCTGAGCCACCGCTTGGGCGGTGGACAGGCGCGGTTTTCCGGTTCTTAGAACTGGAAAGTACCGCCGACGAAGTAGTAACGACCCAGAGCGTCGTATACGCCCGGGAAGGTATTACCGTTACCGAAGATCGAGGGACCCGCATCCGTGAGGGGCGGCTCGTCGTCGAGCAGGTTGGTAACACCAGCACGCAGGGTAATCATGTCAGTCACGTCCCAAATACCAGACATATCGAGATAGTTCTGGGAATCGAGATTCCAGTTATCGTCGATATCGGCGATATTATCCATGAAGCGCCACTGTGCAGACAGCGTGAGGCTCCAGGGTGTTACCCAGGTGCCGCGCAGGTTGTTCTGCAGCTCGAAGGTCGGTGAACCGCAGGAACCACCCCATGAACCTTCACAGGCAACAATCGGTGAGCCGACGACTTCCTGCTGATCCCACTCGGTCAGGTAGGTACCGATGTTGGTAATGTTGAAGCTACCCATGTCGCCCAGCGCGAAGGTGTAGTCGACTGAGTAATCGATACCCGCCGTGCTGAAGAAACCGATGTTGTCATCGGTAGAGGTAATGCTGTCATTACCCAGCCACAAGGTACCGGTATTCGCGCCGCGATTAATGCGATCACAGAACTGTGCATCACCCGTTTCCAGACACTGATCGTGAATGAACTCGGAGGTTACCGCAGAGATTGCGCCGGTGATTTCAATATCGAAGTAGTCAACGGTGACCGTGAGATCTTCCACAAAGCTCGGTGACCAGATCACACCCACACTGAAGGTGTCTGCTTCTTCCGGCGCGAGATCGGGGTTACCACCGGTGATCTCGTTGTACTGGCCGGCAGGTGAGCCGGAGATGTTGCCGTACTGCTGCTGCGTTACACCGGTACGCGCACACTGTGCGAAGCTGGCGGTCGGTGTTGCGCCCGCACACTTGTCTTCCGCCATATCAAACAGGCCAATGCCCTGGTTGCGGAAGAGTTCGCGAATGTTTGCTGCACGAACCGCACGGTTGAAACTGGCGCGAACGCGGACTGAGTCCGTGGGCGCCCAGCCAGCAGCTACCTTCCAGGTATCTGTGGTGATGTCCGTGGAGTAATCCGAGTAGCGATAGCCCAGATCCAGAGTCAATTCCTTGGCAAAGGCCTTGTTCTCGACCAGCGGGATGCTCACTTCTCCGAAGAATTCCGTTACGTCAAAGCCATTCTTAACACCCAGAACTGGACCGCCCTGACCCGCACCGTCGCCGCTTTGGAAGCCGGAATCCGGAGAGAACTCGAGGTTTTCAGAGCGGTATTCTGCACCCAGTACAACACTGATGCCGGTGTCTGCTGTTGGCAGGTTCAGACCGTACTCGGTGAGATCGCCGGTCACATAACCAGTGAAGACTTTCTGGTCGGTGGTGCCGCGGGCGAACAGCGGGATGTACAGGTAGTTCAACATCTCGTCTGTTACTGCGCCAGTTTCGAACAAGTTCCAGGGCACACAGGCAGGATCCACGCCATTGAGCGCCGAAGCACAGGTAGCACCACCGGTATCGGGATCGGTTACCGCATCCAGAGCACGAATGATTCGTGTCGTGGACAGCTCGTTGTTGTAAGTGGACTCGAGTGACGTCTCTGCGTACTGAGCGGACACCTCATAGTTCCACGCATCGTTGATTTCACCGCGGCCACCAAATACGCCACGGAAGGTCGTGTGACGGATGTCTTCGTTACGGAAACCGCCTTCAACGTTACGACGACCGGTGAATACCGGGGTGGAGTCTGCCTCGGTGAAGCCGAAGGCGCCACAGATCAGGTCAAACTGCTGATCGGAGAGGACCGGGTTGGCGCACGACAGCTCGCTGGTTACGAAGAAGTTGCCGGAAGGGGCAATCTGCGCGTTAGAGCGGTTGTCCATAAAGCTCAGTTCGGTGAACAGCTCTACGTGCTCGTTGATCTCGTAGTGAGCGTAAGCACCACCGGTGTAACGCTCGTCCGGACGCTGGTAGAAGTTGTCCGGTGCGTAGTTGTACAGCTTGCCATCTCGCGGGACGAACTGGTCACCCTGAACAATGTAGTCAAAGCTGCCAGTACCCACGTCGCTCAGCCCACCGAAATCGGTAAAGCGGCCATCGGGTAGCGTAGAGGAACCGCCACATGAGGGATCAGCAGTGCTGCCGCCGAGGGCACAGGCTGAGTAGTCGCGATCGCCCTGCCGTACGCCGGCGATCTTGCGGTAGCCGGCATAGGCTGTCACGTTGCCGCGTCCGCCATCAAGGTTGGCACCAATGATGAAGGAGATGTCGGAGATCTCGCCGTCGGTAACATTGCCGTCCGGATTTTCAAAAGCCGGGTTGGCGTCGAGGAGCGCCTGAATCTGGCTGTTGTCGTTGTCGTGCTGGTAGCCGGAGTACTGCACGTCCAGCCTCACGCCTTCGAAATTGTCAAGCATGATGAAGTTGACAACACCGGCAACCGCGTCTGAACCGTAGGTGGATGACGCGCCACCGGTCAGCACTTCCACGCGCTCGATCAGCGGAGCGGGGATCTGGTTGATGTCAGCGCCCTGACCACCGGCCTGCGGTGAGCCGATAGGCAGACGACGGCCATTGACCAGTACCAGAGTACGGTTGGCACCAAGGTTACGCAGGTTGATGGTTGCGGTACCCGTTGCGCCGTTGGACGCGCCAGAGTTCTGGCCCGGGTAGACTGAGGGCAAATCTGCCAGCAGATCTTCAACGCGCGTCACACCCTGAAATTTGAACTGCTCGGAGTCGACCTGGGTGACCGGGCTGGAGCTGACTAGGTTTGCTTTCTGAATACGCGATCCGGTAACAACAACCTCTTCTACCAGTTGCTCGTCTTGAGCGTTGACGATGCCGGGCAGAGCGCCCATCGCGCCGAGACCCAAGGCAGCCGATACTGCTGTTGTGAGATGCTTTCTCAACATATTAAAACCCCTGTTTTGCTTCTAAGCTTATGTGATTGCGGCTCAGCACCGCAGACCAGCAACTTTAAACCAATCGGGCACGCCACCCCGCCTACACCCATGGTTTTGTGACAAATTAACAAGATTGATCGGAACTTTTAAAAAACTATATATATATCAAATATTTACGAGGAATTGTTGAGAGAGTTTCTGAGATGTGCGGCCCGTGCACTTGCGCCTTTTAACCGCGACCGAACTGGCTATGAACTTGAGTTGATACAGGTACTTGTATAGGCGCTGGCGGTAGTTTCTGTGAGCTATGCCGCGCTATTTCACGGCGTGTAAGTATCGCGAGTCTGCGTTACTTCAGGCGCGTAACGCCAACTGCGCGGCCGCTATCGAGGTGCACGAGACGGAAAAAGCCCATGAAGTTCCGCTCTATGCGCACGCGGCCGTCGTTCCCGGAGTAGGCAAAACGGCCGTCCAGGCGCTGCTTCCAGACCTGCTCATTATCGAGGCGAAATATCGTGTCACCGTTCCAGCCGCGAAAATCCCCGGTGATACTTGCCTCCACATTGAAAGCCTTTTCCGCTTCGCGGACTTCCGCGTTCTCGCGGCGGATAACGGGTGCTTCTCCTACGGTGTAGCGGATCAGCCAGCGATCCAGTGCCTGCAGCTCCTGTGCGGACAGCTTGCCAAGGCCGGCCTCGCGAAACTCCGACTCGCTCATCAGGGTCTGCACCCCTGGAAAGCGCTTAGCACCCGTTTCTTCGGCGTTCGCGCTGCTGGCCGAGTACAGCCAGACAGACGTGTACAGAACCAACAGCAGTCGCAGTGGAGTCATCCCCGGGCTGCTCTTCCGTCCTTTATTAGTATTGATGCGGTTGGCTGCGCTAGCGCAGCCGCCGCTGACATTGTTCCTGTTAATCATTGCACCACCGCCTGCTGATTCTCTCTGGGCATTCTATAAGCTACCGGCCCGGCTGTCCGCGACGTCCGGGTCCGCCCTGTAGCTGCATGTGGTTCTAGAATAGAACTCTACATCGCAAAGTACCCTCAAGCGCCGTGAGTTTTGCCAGGGCGACCTCTGAATACTCCGCATCAACGTCGATTACCACATAGCCTACCTGATCATTGGTCTGCAGGTATTGAGCCGCAATATTGACACCATTGTTTGAGAAAACGCGATTAATTGCACCCATCATGCCTGGAGTATTCTTGTGGATGTGGAGCAGGCGGTGGCATCCATCGTGTTCCGGCAGGGCTACCTCCGGCCAGTTTACAGAGCTGGTGCTGGTGCCGTTATCGGAGTAGCGCGCCAACTTCTCAGCGACTTCTTCGCCGATATTAGCTTGCGCCTCAATGGTGCTACCGCCCACGTGCGGCGTCAGAAAAGCGTTGTCGAAGTCGCGCAGGGGCGAAACAAACTCATCATCGTTGGACCGCGGCTCCACCGGGAAAACGTCGATTGCGGTGCCGCGGATATGACCCGAGCGCAGGGCTTCTGCGAGGGCGTCAATGTCAACCACGGTACCGCGGGAGGCATTGATGAGAATACTGCCCGCTGGCATCAGTGCGAGCTCTCGTGACCCGATCATGCGGTAGGTGGATTTTGTCTCCGGCACATGGAGGGTGACTACATCGGAGTCGGCCAGCAGCTTATCCAGGGTTGCCAGCTGCCGCGCGTTGCCGACTGGCAGCCGGTTCACCACATCGTAAAACTGCACACGCATACCCAGGCCTTCGGCAATCACCCCGAGCTGCATGCCAATATTGCCGTAACCGATAATGCCGAGGCGTTTGCCGCGGATTTCGTAGGAATGCGCCGCACTCTTGTGCCACTCCCCACGATGTGCCGCAGCGTTCTTCGCGGGCAGTCCCCGCAGTAGCAGAATGGCTTCCGCGATGACCAGTTCCGCGACACTGCGGGTGTTGGAGAAAGGCGCATTGAAAACCACGATACCGCGACGCGTAGCGGCGTCCAGATCAACCTGATTGGTGCCGATGCAAAAGCAGCCAATGGCGATGAGCTTTGGCGCGGCGGCGAGTATTTCCTCGCTCAGCTGCGTGCGTGAGCGAATGCCCACGAAATGTGCACGGCTTATGGCTATCTTGAGTTCTTCCGCGGGCAGCGCCTTGCTGTGATGCTCGATCCTGAAGTAGCCGGCGCGGTTCAGCGTCTCAATCGCCGATGGATGTACGCCTTCGAGCAGCAGAATACGAATCTTGTCTTTTTCGAGGGATTGTTGCCCCATGGGCTTGGAAACTCCGCGTGGTTATGGCCTGCCGGGGATCTCGGGCCGGCGCGAGGGCGCGCATGTTAGCATAGCTCTGCGCCGCGCCAAGGCGGTGTTATTCCTTAGTATTTTTGTCCCGGAGAATCCTTTGCTTAGCTCTGAACAACTCAGCTCCCTGGGGGCATTGGTTGACGATGGCGCCCTGCGCACGGACCAGGAATCGCTGCTTAACTTTGGCCGCGACTGGACGCGCGTGTATGAACCCCGCCCCTGCGCCGTGGTGCTGCCGGGCTCTATCGAAGCCGTACAGGCAGTGGTTCGCTGGGCGCGGGAGGAGCAGGTCGCGCTGGTGCCATCCGGTGGGCGCAGCGGCCTCTCCGCCGGGGCCGTGGCGACCCGTGGGGAGCTGGTTGTCGCCCTGGACCGCCTGAATCTCATCAGTGACTTCGACGCGACGGATCGCAGCGTGCGCTGCGGCGCCGGGGTGCTAACCGCGCAGTTGCACGCCTTCGCCGAGGAGCAGAACCTGTTCTATCCGGTGGATTTTGCCTCCAGTGGATCGAGCCAGATCGGTGGGAATATCGCCACCAACGCGGGTGGCATTAAGGTGATTCGCTACGGTATGACGCGCGATTGGGTCGCCGGGCTGAAAGTAGTCACCGGCAGCGGCGAGCTCCTGGATTTGAATCGCGGGCTGCTCAAGAACAACGCGGGCTACGACCTGCGCCACTTGATGATCGGTTCTGAGGGCACTCTGGGCATTATCGTGGAGGCCACCATGCGTCTGGCGCCGCCGCCGCCAGCGCGTGCTGTTATGGTCCTGGGCGTGCCCGATATGTCGTCGGTGATGCAGGTGCTGCACGCGTTCCGCGACAGTGTGGTGCTGGATGCCTTCGAGTTTTTTTCTGAGTTGGCGCTTGCCAAGGTCGTGGAGCATCAGGGGCTGCAGCGACCCTTTGCTACGGCCAGCAACTACTACGCCCTGCTTGAATTTGAGACGCCCGGTGACGAGGCTGAGCTGGCTGCTATGGCCTGTTTTGAACGTTGTGTTGAAGCGGGATGGGTGGATGACGGTGTACTCAGCCAGAGTCTCGCTCAGGCCAGGGCGCTGTGGCGGTTGCGCGAGGATATTTCTGAAACCATCTCTCGCTGGACGCCCTACAAGAACGATATTTCTACAACCGTATCGCGTGTTCCAGATTTTCTGGCCGAGGTTGAAGCGATAGTTAGCGCCCACTATCCTGATTTCGAGATTGTCTGGTTCGGCCATATCGGGGATGGCAATGTGCACCTGAATATCCTCAAACCAGACCCTATGCCCATGGAGGAATTTCAGGCGCACTGCGGGCGCGTCAGCGAGGATGTGTTCGCAGCGGTGGCCCGTCATGAGGGCAGTATCTCCGCCGAGCACGGGGTGGGCCTGCTGAAGAAGCCCTATCTTCATTTCAGTCGATCTGAGGCTGAAATATCAATCATGGCACAGCTCAAACGCGTCTTCGACCCGGCCGGTATTATGAATCCTGGAAAAGTTCTGGACGCCTGATTTCCCGGACGCCGTCGCCTGTTCCCAGCAGCAGTCGGTCGGCTGGGCGATGCGCGAACAAACCGTTGCAGACCACGCCCACAATATCGTTAATCCGCGTTTCCATGCTGCGAGGTTGGGCAATAGAGAAGTTGTAGACGTCCAGAATACAATTGCCGTTATCTGTGAGGACGCCTTCGCGGAGGATGGGGTCGCCCCCGAGTTTGACCAACTCCCGTGCCACGTGGCTGCGTGCCATGGGAAGAACCTCGATCGGCAGGGGGAAGTTGCCCAGCACTTTTACCCATTTGCTTTCATCTGCGATGCAGATGAATTCCCTGGCCACTGCCGCGACAATTTTTTCCCGGGTGAGTGCGGCGCCACCGCCCTTGATCAGCTGTAGCTCCTCATTGCACTCGTCCGCGCCGTCGATATAGAAATCCAGCCGATCGACACTGTTCAGATCATAAACGGGGATTCGGTGCTGGCGTAAGCGCTCCGCACTGGCCTCCGAGCTGGCGACCGCGCCGTCAAAACGATGCGCTACCTGCGCCAGTGCGTCGATGAAATAGTTGGCGGTGGAGCCAGTGCCTATGCCCAGCACCGTGTCCGTCTCGAGCTCAGCGCTGATCAGCTGCAGCGCCGAGTCCGCGACCGCGCGTTTGAGATTGTCCTGAGTCATGCTTCGCTCCTATAGCTGAAGTGCCTGCGATCCGGGCATCAGTGTAACCGTGGCCGACCGCGCTCGTGCAAGTCCCGGCTGCAATATGCGGCGGCGTGCTTTACCATTCACCTTTTCCCCTTGTCGCCATTCCTATGCCCGAGTCCTATATCAAGCGCATTCTCAATGCGCGCGTCTACGACGTGGCGCGCGTAACGCCCGTCGACGAAGCCCTGCTGCTGTCCGAGCGTTTAGACAATCGCGTCTGGCTGAAACGCGAGGATCTGCAGCCGATCTTTTCCTTCAAGCTGCGCGGTGCATACAACAAAATGAGCCGTCTCAGCGCGGCGCAACTGGAGCGCGGGGTTATTACCGCTTCGGCGGGAAATCACGCCCAGGGCCTGGCTATGGCCGCCGAGCACATGAAGGTCCGGGCGACCATCGTGATGCCGCTCACCACCCCGTCTATTAAAGTGAATGCGGTGCGCAGACGCGGTGCCCATGTGGTGCTGCACGGGGACAGTTTCGAGGAGGCCTCGGAGCACGCACAGAAGCTGGTTGCGGAGAAAGGGCTGATCTACGTCCCGCCTTTTGATGATCCGGACATTATTGCGGGTCAGGGCACGGTGGGCATGGAGGTAGTACGCCAGCATCAGGAGCCCCTGGATGCGGTGTTCGTGCCCGTGGGCGGTGGGGGGCTCCTCGCCGGGATGGCGGCCTATATCCGCTATGTGTGGCCGAACACGCGCATCATCGGTGTCGAGCCTGAGGATGCGGCCTGTCTGCAGGCGGCGCTGGCCCAGGGCCGGCGAGTGACGCTTGCGGAGGTCGGCCTCTTTGCAGATGGCTGCGCCGTCGCACAGATTGGCAAGGAAACATTTCGCGTTATTCGCGAAACGGTGGACGAGGTGATCACTGCGTCCACCGATGAAATTTGTGCGGCCATCAAGGATATTTTTGAGGATACCCGCGTGATTGCCGAACCGGCTGGTGCCCTCGCCCTAGCGGGTCTGAAGAAGTACGTGGAGCGCGAGCGCGTTACCGGACAGCAGCTACTTGCGGTGCTCAGCGGCGCGAATACCAATTTCGATCGTCTTCGTTACATTTCCGAACGCACGGAAATTGGTGAGCAACGCGAAGCGGTGATCAGCGTGACCATTCCGGAAAAACCCGGGGCCTTCCGGGTTTTTTGCGGTGCTCTGGGCCGGCGTAACATTACTGAGTTCAATTACCGCTACAACAATGATGGCGCTGCGCGCGTGTTTGTCGGTGTAACCGTCGAGCCGGGGGGGGAGGATCTCAGCGCTTTGTTGATGCAGCTCCGCGAGCGTGGCTACGACTGTGAGGATCTCTCAGACAACGAAATGGCCAAGCTCCATGTGCGCTACATGGTGGGCGGGCAAGCGCCGGCATCAGTCATCGATGAGGCGGTATATCGGGTGGAGTTCCCGGAGCGCCCGGGGGCTCTTCTCAAGTTTCTCTCGGGACTGGGCAAGCGTTGGAACATATCCCTGTTCCACTACCGGAACCACGGAGCCGCTTTCGGGCGGATCCTCGTCGGTATCCAGGTAAGTCCTCAGGAGCGTCGCGAAGTCACCGCGCAGATGCAGAGCATTGGCTTTCGATTCTGGGATGAGACGGACAACTCCGCTTATCGTCTCTATCTGGGTCGCGGCGGGACCGGCGAATAGATCGATATTCTGACGGATAGTCCGAAGGATCCGAGTGCTGGTAGACCTGTTACCGTGGCGCCGGCTGTACGCCCTTTCGTTCAAACGTGTTGCCTTGTCAACTATTCCATGCCATATTTGTGGAATCTTACCAATATTGATGCTTGAAAGAATCCAGATCCCCGAGTCCCCAAGACTTTTCGTTTGAGCGCAGTTTTGCTCTAGCGGGGATTTTCCCGGACAGTTTGCACCCGACAGTGGCTGCAGGCGGGGCGAGTGGGGTGCAAAGCCGCACCCTGAAGCAGGGCCGGTTTGGAGTTGTTGGAAACGCCGTTGCAGTGGTTTTAGTCGCTGCGCAAATATGTAATTGAGCAAGGAGATTAGACGTCCGTGAAGCAACGCCCCGATATGGTGCTCGTCCTGACCGCTGCCTTTGGTCTTGGGCTGGTGCTCACGCTGCTGCTCCCCATGTCCTCAGAGTCCACCATCGCCGCCCCGGCCTCGCCATTGCAAGCGGGCATCGTCGACCCTCGTTGACTCCCGGTTCCACCGGCAACAGGGACCGTACAAACTAGCCAAAACTGTATACGCCGGCTTCACTGACCAGCGCGTGGAGTGGCACGTCCCAGCTGTCCCACAGCGGGTCCCAGAGTCCCGCTTCGCCGAAACGGTCCTCGCACTGACATTCATAGGCCACGCCGATGCGCAGCGTTGATTGCGCCACGCTGCCGGCGAATACACGATCGTAGAATCCACCGCCCATACCCAATCGACGACCTGCGCGGGTCCAGCCTACCAGTGGCAACAGTACGAGTTGCAGTCGTGACAGGTCTACAGGGGGTGTCCGGGGTTCACCGATACCGAAGCGGTTGCGCGGCAGTGTGTCGCCTGCGGACCATGGAGCAAAACGCAGTGTGTTCTTGCAGACTACCGGTAGATACAGCGATTTATTTTCATCGCGCGCGGCCTTAACGACAGCTTCCGTCGGCATCTCGCCATCGTTGGGCAGATAAACGGCTATGTGCTCGCTGCTGCGCCAGGCTGTGGAGTTGCGCAGATAGTTTGCGCAGTCCTGGGCGGCGGTATTCCGTTCGCTTTCGCTGAGCGCGCGGCGCCGCGCGCGCAGGCGCTCTCGCCATGCGCTCTTATCCATGTCACTGCACGGCGGTTTGTTCATCGGCTGGTTTGGGTCACACGCACATCGTCCCTCTAACACGCGCCGAAATGTGGGCAGGTGATTGGGCGCTCTATCGGGCGATTGGTCGAGCGGCAGCATGAAAAAAATAGAGAAAAAATTGGTACCCGGCGCACCGCTGACAGCACGGCCCTTGAACCCGATGGTTCAAGGTGGTGGCTCCCGTGTCGATTCAGGCTTCCCGGTCAAGCCGGACTTGCACACCATCGACAACAGTCGCCCCCGGTTTAACGCTTATCGGCTCGAGGACAGTATGTCTGGCGAATGCGCCAGGGACCGTGGCTGAGTATAACGCATCTTTGCGGGCGAACCCGGCCTCCCTGCGTTCAGCCCATTTCCAGCTGGCGCAGATGGTGCAGGGCTTCATCGAGTTTGCTATTCAGGCTGGCGAGTCCCGCCGGATCATCTGCGGCGCCGGGGGTTGTTTTTCCCCGTGCCCCGGCATGACCGCTGTCGGCAGAATGTCCTTTGGCGGCAGCCACCCCGTTGCGGGCCTGCAGGAGCTCGTGGCTTATGTTGAGCGCCGCCATCACGGCGATACGCTCCAGCCCGATGACTTTACCGGTCGATTTTATGGAGCGCATTTGCTCGTCGAGGTGTCGCGCCGAGAGCAGCAGTTCGGCCTGCTGGTCTGCAGGACACGCCACTTGGTACTCCTTGCCCAGGATAGTTACCGAGACTGTGCTGGGACTACGGCTCACGATGCCGCCTCCATGCTGCGCAGCCTTTGCAGGGTGGCCTCCACACGGGCGCGTGCTAGATCGTTCTTGGCAATCAGATCACGGCGCTCCTGCTGGTATCCGAGGTTTTCCTCTTTGAGGGCTCGGTTTTCCCGATCCAGCTGCATGCACAGCGTTATCAGCTGGTCGATCTTGTGTTCAAGCGTTTTCAGAGAATCATCGGACATGCGGACACTACTTGCGTGGCCCCTGAGGTTGTCGGCACTATAGGGTCCGGTTTCTGGCAGGTCAACGGCGCACGCGCCCAAAAGGAAAACTTCTTGTCCATCTTCGACCCCTACTCCGGCGATCCCGCCCCCGTGTCTTTTGACGAACTTGCCAATGCGTTGTTGGAGCAGGGAGAGACGGCCTCGCCCGCAGAACTGCACGGATGCCTGTGCGGTTTGCTCGGCGGTGGTGCGCCGGAGAACCCGGAACACCTTGTCCCGGAGATAGAGAAGACCCTCGACGTTCGCTTGCAAGGTGAGCTGGCCCAGGCCACGCGTTCACTCTGCGCGAGCAGCCTGGAGCCGCTGCTGGAAGGTGATTTTGATTTTTATCCACTTCTTCCGGAGGATGATCTGGAGCTGGCGCAACGGGTTACGGCTATGGCGGATTGGTGCCGCGCTTTCCTGAGTGGCTACGCGCAGGCGCGGGTACGGGCTGACGCCGCCGGTAAAGCGGTCGCTCCGGATAGTGCGGAAGCCCTGCGCGATTTTGCCGCCATTGCCCAGGCCGCCTTCGATGATGAGGACGGCGAGGACGAAGCGGAGCGGCAGTACGAGGAACTTGTGGAGTATCTTCGCGTCGCGGCCATGAACGTATTAATGGATGCGAGTGCTGGGAAGGACGAGGCCGGGCCGGGTGATCGCGGCGATGGGTGAAGTCGGGTTCGCTCGCGCCGCGCCGCCGCTCACGAATGTCGCCGCGCTGCCGCGGAGCGAGTTTAGCCGTCGCCGACGGCATCTCATGGCGATGCTGGAGCACAACAGTATCGCCATCGTCACGGCGGCATCCCTAAGCGTACGCAGTCGCGATACGGAATACCTGTTCCGCCAGGATAGTGATTTTCACTACCTGAGCGGTTTCCCTGAGCCGGATGCAGTGGTGGTTCTTGTGCCGGGCAGGGAGCATGGCGAGTACCTTGTTTTCTGCCACGAGAGCGACCCCGGCGAAGAGCTTTGGCACGGTACGCGTGTGGGTACGGACGCGGTGTGTGAGCGTTTTGGCGCCGATGATGCGTTTCCTCTCGCCGATATCGATGAGATCCTGCCTGGGCTGATCGAGGGTCGCGACCGCGTCTACTACTCTATGGGCCGCAGTGCGGAGTTCGATTCGCGAATCATGGCCTGGGTCAACAGCATTCGCAGCAAGGTGGCGGCCGGCGCGGTACCTCCAGGAGAATTCACCGACCTCGATCATTTGCTTCACGAGCAGCGCCTTTACAAATCTGCTGCAGAGATTCGCCAGATGCGACAGGCGGCGGCAATTTCTGTGCAGGCCCACCAACGCGCTATGCGCCAGTGCCGCCCGGGCCTGTTTGAGTATCAACTTGAAGCGGAGCTGCTGCACGAGTTTGCCCGACACGGAGCCCGGGAGGCCGCCTACAACAGCATTGTTGCCGGGGGGGCGAATGCCTGCACCATGCACTACACCAGCAACGCGAATCGATTGCGACGTGGTGAGCTTGTGTTGATCGATGCGGGTTGTGAGTTTCGTGGCTACGCGTCCGATATTTCGCGTACCTTCCCGGTTGCCGGGCGTTTCAGTCGCCGCCAGCGCGCGGTGTACGACCTTGTTCTGGCTGCCCAGCGCGCTGCCTTTTCGCAGCTCGCCCCGGGCCGGGACTGGAACGCAGCGCATTCCGCTACAGTAGATGTAATCACCGCGGGGCTGGTCGATCTGGGTCTGCTGCGCGGTAACGTCAGCCGGCTGATCCGTGAGGGTGCCTACCGCGAGTTCTACATGCACCGGGTTGGGCACTGGCTGGGTCTGGATGTGCACGATGTGGGTGACTACCGTCCGGGAGGACAGTGGCGACAGTTGGAGGCAGGTATGGTCCTCACGGTAGAGCCGGGACTCTATATTGCGCCAGACAATATGCGCGTGGATGCAGGGTGGCGTGGCATTGGTGTGCGAATTGAAGATGATGTGCTGATTACTACAGAGGGGATGGAAATACTGAGTGCGGGCCTGGTCAGCGAAGCCGATGATATTGAGGCACTGATGGCCTCTCGCGCGGCATGAACAAGCGCTGCGGGCGCGCGCTGTGAGCACCCCCGTGCACATCCTTATTGCCGGCGGCGGCATGGTTGGCCTGAGTCTCGCCCTGCTCTTGCACCGCGATTTGCCCTCAACGGTGCGCATCACGCTTGTTGAAGGAGTAGCGCTTCCCGATGGGGCGCCCCGGCAGGCCTATCATCCCTCTTTCGATGCGCGTTCAACGGCCCTGAGTTATAGCAGCGCCAGCCTCTATCGAAAGCTGGGTCTCTGGCGTCGCCTCGAGCCGGGTCTGGCACCCATCCGGCATATTCATGTGTCCCGGCGCGGCCGCTTTGGCAGCAGTGTGCTCAGCGCCGGGGATCAGGGCTGGGATGCGCTTGGCTGGGTGGTTGAGAATCCCTGTCTGGGACAGGCGCTCCTCGAGGAGGTCCGCAGCTGCGAGGGTGTGGAACTGCGCTGCCCGGCACGAGTGACCGGCGCGGTTCCGCATGAGCAGGGCGTTTCCGTAAGCGTTGACGGTCAGTCCGAACGCGCAGACCTGCTGATTATCGCCGATGGCGCCGAGTCGGCCCTCCGGGACGGACTGGGGTTCTTCACCCGGCGCAAGCGCTACGGACAGCGGGCCCTTATTGCCAATCTGGCTTTTGAGCACGATCACCGGGGTTATGCCTACGAACGTTTTACCGCCAGCGGCCCCCTCGCACTCCTGCCCCTCCCGGCCACCGCTGATTCCGCACATCGCATGGCTCTGGTGTGGACCGCAGCGCCCGATCGGGCCAATGCATTGCTGGCGATGAGCGAGCAGGAGTTCGGGCGGGCGCTCGTCGATGCTTTTGGCTACCGCCTCGGCCGCCCCCTGAAGGTTGGGGCGCGACAGGCCTATCCCCTGGCGTTGACCGAGGCCGTGGAGCAGGTGCGCCGCGGTATGGTTGTGCTGGGCAACGCGGCGCACGCGCTGCATCCGGTGGCCGGGCAGGGTTTTAATCTGGCTGTGCGCGATGCGGCCGCCCTGAGCCGCGCGTTGGCTGCTGCGCTTGCCAGCGGCTGTTCTCCCGGGGATACGGCGGTGCTCGGGGATTACTGCGAGCGCCGACAGCGCGATCAGGCGCAGACTATTGCTGCGAGCGACGGCCTGCCGGCCCTGTTCATGGCTGCTGACCCGCTGCTGGCCCTGAGTCGCGATCTCGCCCTCAGCGGGCTGGATGTCCTGCCAGTACTGCGTCGGCTGTTTGTGAAGGAGGCGGCGGGTATGGCCGCGCTGGAGGCCGGACATGGCTGAAGAGAACGCGCGTACAGCCGATATTATTGTGATCGGTGGGGGTATCGCCGGGCTGGCGACCGCCATGGCCCTGAGTGGTCAGGGACTGTCGATCGTTGTTATGGAGGCGCGTGAGCTTGCCGCCGCGCCGCCGCACACGGGCGACCGCGCTGAAGACTACGATTCCCGTGTCAGCGCGCTGACACCGCGCTCAATGGCATTTCTCGGCGATCTGGGCGCCTGGCCGCTGATCGCGGCCCAGCGCCACTGTCCTTATCATCACATGACCGTTTGGGATGCGGAGGGTACCGGGCGTATCGAGTTCGATGCTGCCGAAGCGGGTGCGGGGCAGCTGGGCAGCATTGTCGAGAACCGGCTAATCACCGCAGCGCTCGCCGAGAGAGTGCGCACGGCACCGGATGTCCAGCTGCTGACGTCTGTGCAGCCGACCGCGGTGGACGCGGGTGGCGACACTATCGTCATTACGCTTGCGGATGATGAGCGGTGGTCCTGCGAGCTGCTGGTTGCCGCTGACGGAGCCCTCTCACGCACCAGGGACATGCTCGGCTTGCGCACCCGCGAGTGGGACTACGGTCACCGCGCGATCGTGACCACCGCGCGTTTTGAGCGTGTTCATGAGCACACGGCCTGGCAACGGTTTCTGCCGACCGGCCCTCTGGCCCTGCTACCGCTCGCTGGCGGTGAGGACCGGCTCTGCTCGATCGTGTGGTCCATTGAGGAGGCGCAGGCGGAGCCCCTGCTGGCACTCAACAGCGATGATTTCGCGAGCGCTCTCACACAAGCCAGTGAACACACGCTGGGCCGCGTAAGCTGCTGCGCCGAGCGCCGGGCGTTTCCCCTGCGCCAGCGGCACGCTGTTGATTACGTGGCCCCAGGCGTGGCGCTGGTGGGCGATGCGGCGCACACGATCCACCCCTTGGCTGGCCAGGGAGTCAATCTGGGGCTTGCCGATGTGCAGACACTGGCGGCAGAGCTCAGCAGCGCACGGCAACGGGGACTCGGTCCCGGTCGCATCGAGGTCCTGCGTCGCTATCAGCGCCAGCGCAAGGGTGAAAATCTTGCGATGATGGCGGCTATGGACGGTTTTAAACGCCTCTTCGAACAGTCTTCGCCGCCCGTGCGCTGGTTGCGCAACAGCGGCATGCGGGCGGTGGGTTCTCTGCCGTCGCTCAAGCGACGCATCATTCGCGAGGCCATGGGCGTGCTCCCATAAGCGCTAGCTGCCAACAGCGTTGTGTTTTGGGTGCCCGCGATTAGAATGAGCCGTTATTACGGCCCCGCACGAGCAGCTATAGTGGGCTGTTCGGCGCACTAATCGAGGACAACGAATGAGCCAGGTTCTTCCGGAATTGCGTTATGCGCGCAGCCATGAGTGGGTGCGTGTCGAAGATGACGGCACTGTCACAGTGGGTATCAGTGACCACGCGCAGGAGGCCCTCGGTGACGTCGTATTCATCGAGTTACCCGACGAGGGCGCGCTGCTTGCGGCCGGCGATGAGGCCGGTGTTGTCGAGTCCGTCAAGGCGGCCTCCGATATCTATGCGCCGGTAACCGGCACGGTGGTCGCGGTCAACAGTGAGCTGGAGGATACGCCGGAAACCGTGAACGCCGACGCCTACAACGACGGCTGGCTGTTCAGGCTCCAGCCCAGTGATGCCACAGAGGTTGAGAGCCTACTCATGGACGCGACGGCTTACCAGAGCTACTGCGCCGAAGACGACTGAGCGCAGAGTCGTCTGAAGAGTCCCCGGCTGCCGCTGGCGGCGGCTCGACCAGGCCGCTTGTGCAACGGGCAGGCCGGCCTCAGCGCGCTGCGCTGCCAGCCGTGTTTCTAAGGCTTATGACTGGCCAGCCCTGCGCCGCAGCCGCAGCCGCAAGTTTCTCGTCCGGATCGACGGCCACCGGGTTATCCACCGCGTTCAGCAATGGCAGGTCGTTGTGGGAGTCGCTGTAGAACCAGGCGCCCTGCGCTTCCTCGCCTTCCTCGAGCAACCATTCATCCAGCCGTTTTACCTTGCCTTCCCGGTAGCTCAGGGTACCGTGAGCGCGCCCGGTAAAGCGGCCCATAGCGACTTCAACCGCACAGCCCAGCAGGGTGTCGACGCCCAGTGCATCGGCGATGGGCCGGGTCACGAACTCGTTCGTGGCGGTGATAATCAACGGGCGGTGCCCGCGCTGCCGATGCGATGCGATGAGCTCCTGCGCTGCCGGGAGCATGATGGGCTCGATAAATTCGCGCATAAAGTCGCTCTGCCAGCTCCTCAGCTCCTGTGCTGAGCGCCCTTTGAGCGGCGCCAAAGCGAAGCGCAGGTAGGCGTTTATGTCCAGTTCTCCGCGCTGGTAATCAGCGTTAAAAGCGTCGTTATCCGCGCGGAATGTCAGTTCATCCACAACTCCCCGCCGACACAGGAATTCGCCCCAGAGGTGATCGCTGTCGCCGGCGATAAGCGTGTTGTCGAGGTCAAATATAGCCAGGGTCATAAGGGCTTCTGCGGTCTCCTGTCGGGGCCAAAATGGATGGCCCTGCGGGCCGTTAATTCTCTGAACGCCTAAAGTATGGAACAATCGATGGCCAGCTGTCAGTTTGAGCGACTCGCTAATGATCGATGCACAGGGCTTTAGGCCCAACGTGGGTATCGTGATCACCAATGATCAGGGGCGCCTCCTGTGGGCGCGACGCATCGGTGGGCGCGATGCCTGGCAGTTTCCACAGGGTGGCATTGCAGACGGCGAGCAGCCCGAAGAAGCGCTTTATCGCGAGCTGGAGGAAGAGGTAGGCCTGCGGCGCGCGTCCGTAGAACTCCTGGCCAGTACGCGCGGCTGGCTCCGCTACCGGCTGCCGCGGCGCTTCCAGCGCAAGGGTCAGCAGCCGCTCTGCATCGGGCAGAAGCAGAAGTGGTTTCTGCTGCGCATGCTGGATGCGGACGAGGCGGTCACCCTGGTGGGACATGATAAACCCGAATTTGATCATTGGGAGTGGGTTTCCTACTGGTATCCCCTTAGCCAGGTGGTCTATTTCAAACGCGAAGTCTACCGTCGCGCACTCAAGGAGCTCGCGGCACCTCTGGCGGCTATCGCGCAACCTGTTTCCGGGCTTGCGTCGCCGCCCCTCGTGTGGACTTCCCACGAGGGCGGCGAGGACATGGCGCAGGACGCCTGAGACATGCTCGAAATCCTCCGCAATATTGTTCTTGAGGTCAACGCGGCCAAGTCCCTTGACGAGGTGCTCTCGATCATTGTCTCGCGAGTGCGTGGGGCAATGGGTACGGAGGTGTGTAGCGTTTACATCCGGGACCATGACCGCAAACGCTATATTTTTCGCGCCACTGAGGGCCTCAACCCGACCCTGCTCGGCAAAACCGGCCTCGCCGTCGGCGAGGGCCTGGTGGGTCTGGTTGCGGAGCGCGGGGAGCCGCTAAATCTGGAGGATGCGGAGCTACACCCGAGTTTTCATTTGTTGCCCAATATCGGTGAAGAGTCCTTCCACGCTTTTCTGGGAGTGCCGATCGTCCATCAGCGTGAGGTGCTGGGGGTGCTGGTCGTACAGCAGGCCCGGCGCCGGCGTTTTGATGAAAGCGAGGAAGCGTTCCTTGTCACCATGTCGGCGCAGCTGGCGGGGGTACTTGCCCATGCCATAGTGACCGGCGAGGTGCCGGATGAAACCAGCCCCGAACGCGATACGATAAGCACGCGTATCAGCGGCGTACCGGGCGCTCCGGGGGTCGCTATTGGCAAGGCCGTAGTGGTGTCGCCGGTCGCGGATCTGTATGGCGTACCGCGGCAGCACAGCCGTGATCGACGCGCAGAGCTGCGCGCCTTCAAGCGCGCTCTTTCGCAGGTGCGCGTGGATATCGAGGCGGTGGCTGAGAGCCTGCGCGACAAGCTGAGTCCCGAAGACCTCGCCCTTTTTGACGTGTATCTCGGTATCCTCGATGATTCTACTATCGGAGGGGAAGTCGCCTCCCTGATCAAGTCCGGTGAGTGGGCGCAGGGTGCGCTCTCACAGGTCATGGTTGAGCATATCCGCCATTTTGAGGCGATGGAGCACAGCTACCTGCGCGAGCGCGCCGTTGACGTGAAGGATCTTGGCGAGCGCGTCCTCGGTTATCTGCAGGCGGAGCAGCGCGAGGATCGCGAGTTTCCGGAACAGACAATCCTGGTCAGCGAGGAGCTGACCGCCTCGCTGCTCGGAGAGATTCCGCGCGAGCGCCTGGCCGGACTCGTCTCTGTACGCGGTTCCAGCAATTCACACGTGGCGATACTCGCCCGGGCCATGGGTATACCGACCGTGATGGGAGCCGTTGATCTCCCGTACCGCCGGCTCAGGGATATGTCGCTGGTTGTGGATGGCTACAACGGCAATGTGCATCTCAATCCGAAGCCGGCGATCATCCGGCGCTTTAGAGAAATCGCGCGACAGGATGTCGTCGTCGCCAAGGATCTGGAGGCCCTGCGCGACCTCCCCTGTGTCACGCTGGATGGCGAACGCATGACCCTTGCGGTCAATACCGGACTGATGGCCGATGTCGCCCGCTCTCTGGAGCGCGGCGCCGAGGGCGTGGGCCTGTATCGCACGGAAGTGCCATTCCTCATGCGCGAGCGCTTCCCCTCTGAGGAAGAGCAGCGACAGCTCTATCGGGAACAGCTGGAGGCTTTTGCCCCGCGCCCGGTCACCATGCGTACCCTGGATGTGGGCGGCGATAAGGCGCTTCCCTATTTTCCTATCGAGGAGGCCAACCCGTTTCTGGGGTGGCGGGGCATCCGTGTCACCCTGGATCATCCGGAGATACTGTTGGCGCAAGTGCGCGCCATGCTCAAGGCCAATGAGGGGCTGGGCAATCTGCGTATCATGCTGCCCATGATCAGTAACATTCCGGAGCTTGAGGAAGCACTCGATCTTATACACCGCAGCCACCGCGAGCTTAGGGAGGATGGCATTGAGACACCACTGCCCCCGATCGGCGTTATGGTTGAGGTGCCCGCGGCCGTATATCAGGCGAGAACCCTGGCGCGGCGAGTGGATTTTCTCTCCGTGGGCAGCAACGACCTAACGCAGTACCTGCTCGCGGTGGATCGTAACAACCCTCGCGTTTCGGACCTCTATCACGCGTTTCACCCAGCGGTGCTGGAAGCTCTCAACCAGGTGGCGAGTGCCGCCCGTGCGGAGGCTAAGCAGGTGAGCATCTGTGGGGAGCTGGCCGGTAACCCTATGGCCGCGGTACTGCTGCTGGCCATGGGCTTTGATGTCCTGTCTATGAATGCGACCAGTCTGCCCCGCGTCAAGCGGGCTTTGCGAGCCCTGAAAGCAGCCGATGCGCGGGCTGTCTTTGCCAAGGTTCGCGAGCTGGAGAGCGGCGAACAGGTAGAGGCTGTGATGACAGAGTTTCTGCGCGAGCGCAATCTCGAGCAGATAGTGCCCTTGCCGGTTGACTAAGGGGCTTTCTCTCAGGCCTTGCGCGCGGTTGCAACGCTAAAGCGGCGCTCGCCTTCAGTGTTGCCGCTGGCATCGTAGCGCTGTTCCGTAAACTCCATGCAACCGTCAGTCTGCCAGACCAGCGTGCTACAGCAGCGCGTGCCGTACGTGGGGGTAATGATGAATTGCGCCGAGAGCCGTTGTGCCATATCTCCCGACAGTCCGTGTCCGTGCAGCTCTTGCTCGGCGGCGAGGCGTCGGTCGCTCACGCAGGCGCGCAACAACTCGGCACCGGGCAGCGGCTCCGACAAGCGTCGCAGCGTCCGTACAAGTGACTCCTTGGCGCGCTCTACCTTTGGCCAGGGCACATCCAGAGCCGCGTTGCTGAGGCCGTAGACACCCGGCGCCAGTGCGCGCGGCCGACTTGTGGTCCCGCCACAGCCGTACAGGTACCAGAGGGATTCTCCGTCGCCCACCAGCAGATTGAATCCCTGGTAATCCGCGCTGTTTCGGGCAACGGTCTGGAGATAGCTGGCGGGCCCCTCGTCGCCGGCCAAAAAAGTTCTGGTCAGATCCCCGCGCGAGCGCAGTCCCGGCTGGGTGCTGCCGCTGGGATCGCGGACATTGGTGATCGCGGCAAAGCGGCCCCGGCGACTGATGCCAAGCCAGGTGCCCCCGGCCTCCAGGTCGCGTCCGGCCAGCAGCTGCACATCGTCCTCCCAGAAATCGGCAGCTGACGCAGGCCGCGCGTGGAATTCATCGCGATTCGCCGCCAGAACAAGCGCGGCCTGTGGATGCTGCTTCCATGCGAAGGTGATCAGGCACATAAAAGCCTCGTCTGTGCGTTTGGTTTGTGCATCGGCAGTGCCTGCCCGATAATGCCGGGCACTCGCGGACCACATGAGTGGCATCGCATTCTATCGTGGACTACCTATGCTCGCTTATCCCGACATTGATCCGGTCGCGCTCGCCCTCGGGCCTCTCAAAATCCACTGGTATGGGCTGACTTACCTCGGTGGGCTCGCTTTTGCCTGGTGGCTGGCGGCCCGCCGCAGTGCCCGGCCCGGCTCGCCGCTGCGGCGGCAGCAGGTGGACGACCTTATCTTTTACAGTGCACTCGGTGTGGTGCTCGGTGGCCGCACGGGCTACGTGTTGTTCTACGGCGGTGAGCGGCTTG
>JBLIIW010000019.1:0-30671 GCA_047635315.1 Halieaceae bacterium
CAACGCCAATCCGGCGAGGGAGCCCAGCACGCCGATGCCGCCGTCCATGGTCACGCGCTCAGGCACGGGCTTGACCTTGTCCATGCTGCTACAGATCGGCATGAACAGGAAAAACCCAAAGTAGAAAATCGAACAGATCTGCGCGAGCCCGGTGCGCGCCGGCGTCGGATTCTTAACGCCCAGCACACCGAGTATGACGAAGGATGCGACAAACAGGACCAGCATTGTCCGATTGATGTTACCGCGGTAGCGCCAGGACTTCACCGGCGAGCGATCCACCCAGGGCAGTATAAAGGGCACCGCGACACTGGCCGCGAAGGCCACAAAACCCCAGAACTTGTCCGGCACCGCACGCAACACCGAGTAGAACGGCGTGAAGTACCACACCGGCGCGATATGGTCCGGGGTCTTCAGGGAGTTGGCCTCCTCGAAATTGGCGAACTCGAGGAAATAGCCACCCATCTCCGGCATAAAGAACATCACAGCGCAGAAAATGAACAGGAACACCGCAATGGCCTGCACATCATGCACGCTGTAATAGGGGTGGAACCTGATGCCATCGAGGGGGATGCCGTCCGGGCCCTTATTCTTCTTGATCTCAACACCGTCAGGGTTGTTGGACCCCACCTCATGCAGAGCGAGGATATGCAGCACCACCAGCGCCAGCAGGACGATTGGCAGGGCCACCACATGCAACGCGAAAAAGCGGTTCAGGGTAATGCCGGAAATCAGGTAATCACCGCGAATCCAGGTCACGAGATTCTCGCCGACTACCGGTATAGCGCCAAACAGGGAGATAATCACCTGCGCGCCCCAGTAGGACATCTGTCCCCAGGGCAGCACATAGCCAACAAAGGCCTCCGCCATCAGAACCACGAAGATCAGCATGCCAAATACCCAGAGCAACTCACGAGGCTTCTGGTAAGAGCCGTAGATCATCGCCCGGAACATATGCAGGTAGACCACGATAAAAAACGCCGATGCGCCGGTGGAATGCATGTAACGCAACATCCAACCGTAATCCACGTCGCGCATGATGTACTCGACTGAGGCAAACGCTTCCTCCGCGCTCGCCGTATAGCTCATGGTTAGCCAGACTCCCGTGAGGAGCTGGTTGACCAGAACTACCAGGGAGAACACCCCGAAGTAGTACCAGAAATTAAAGTTCTTGGGCGCGTAGTACTCGCCCATATGCGTATTCCACGCGCGGGTGATAGGGAGACGAGCGTCTACCCAGTCACGCAGTCCGACCAGCATGCCCGCCATTACGTTGCCTCCGCATCGACGCCGATCACTACGACGTTCTGACTTTCAAATGAATAGGGGGGAACTATCAAATTGGCTGATGCGGGTACACCGGAGTAGACCCGTCCTGCAAGATCAAATTTGGAGCCGTGACAGGGGCAGAAGAAACCGCCCAGCCATTCTTCACCGCCAAGATCCGCCGCTCCGACTTCCGGTCTGAACTTGGGGGCGCAGCCCAAATGCGTGCACAGCCCCTCAACCACCAGTAACTCCGGGCGGATGGCCCGTGCCCTGCCCGTAATATAGCCCGGCTGCACAGAAATAGCGGAATCCGGATCCTTGAGCACTCCGTCCAGACTGGGCAGTGCGTCGAGCATTGCCTGCGTGCGGTGTACGACATACACGGGTTTGCCCCGCCATTCGATAACCACCATCTGGCCCGGCTCCAGCTTGCCGATATCCGCTTTGACAGGTGCCCCGGCTGCCTTCGCTTTGGCGGAAGGGTTCCAGGATCCAAGGAACGGCACGGAGATACCGACAACCCCGCCGAGGGCTACCGCGCTGGTGGCAACCGTGAGGAAACGGCGACGACCCTCATCGACATCGGGGGCATTGCTGCCCGTGCCCCCGGCCATACTGTCTGAACTGGACATGCTATCTGGACTCCTCTAACAGGTTCCTAGGAACGCTCTGTTAAACAACCCTCGTTGGGCCAAACACTGCGAAAAAAGCACCATCATACGGCTTCAACAGCCTGCAGCGACCACGCAACAACGAAAACGGGCATTAGTCGCTACAAACACCCGCCAACACTCGATCAGCGCTAAAAATGAGTCGGTTTCACAACCCTCAAATGGTAAAGACTTTGCGTGGCACAGACAAGGAACGCGGCGTAATTCTGCTCACTCAATCCCTTGGTATACCTCAAAGGGCAAACAAAAGGCCCTCGCAAAAAAAAGCCCGAGCGGCCGTGCCGTTCGGGCTTCTTCGACAGCGGACCTGCCGCCGTTCTCTAGCGCTTGGAGTACTGTGGACGCTTGCGCGCCTTGCGCAGACCAACTTTCTTGCGCTCCACCTCGCGCGCGTCACGAGTCACGAACCCTGCTGCGCGCAGCGATCCACGCAGGGACTCGTCATAGTCCATAAGCGCTCGGGTAATACCGTGGCGGATGGCGCCCGCCTGGCCAAAACTGCCGCCGCCTTCTACGGTGATCTTGATATCAAACTTCTCGACCAGATCCACCAATTCCAGGGGCTGGCGTACGATCATACGCGCCACCTGGCGGCCAAAGTACTCATCCAGCGGGCGTTTGTTCACAGTGATGTCACCAGCACCGCTGCGCAGGAAAACCCGCGCCGTCGACGTTTTGCGACGACCCGTACCGTAATATTGCGTTGCGCTCATGATGGCTCCTTCAGATCTGCAGCGGCTGCGGCTGCTGCGCGGCATGCGGGTGGGTTTCGCCCGCATAAACCTTGAGTTTGGCGAACATTGCTCGCCCCAGGGGGTTGCGCGGCAACATGCCCTTGACGGCACCCTGAAGCACCCGCTCAGGCGCATGGTCGATCAATTTCTCGAAAGACATGCTCTTGATTCCACCGGGATAGCCGGTGTGACGATGATAAATCTTGTCAGTACGCTTGGCGCCGGTCACATGCACCTTTTCGGCGTTGACGACCACGATGTAGTCGCCCGTATCGATGTGCGGTGTGTACTCGGCTTTGTGCTTTCCACGCAGCCGATGGGCGATTTCGCTGGCCAGACGACCAAGTGTTTTACCGGCGGCGTCGACCACGAACCAGTCGTGGCTGACCTCGCCAAGTTTGGCGCTGTAGGTTTTCATTACTGTCGCCTCAGAAGGGGGCAAAAAAAGAGCGCGAATACTACTTAATGCAGACACCTATAGCAAGCCTGATACGAACAGCAAATTTCACAAGCTTTTGAAGTGGCCACAACCCGGCACCCCACGACGGCAACTGGACTGCCAGGAGCCCACCGCCAGGGCGACTAAAAAGGCCGGCCCGCGGGCCAGTTCAGGGCCGGTGCTCAAGCGCCAGATAGTCATGCGACTGCATCTCCTGCAGCCGTGACACGGTGCGCTGAAACTCAAATTCGAGGCGCGAGCCGTTGTAGAGCTGCAGCGGCGGCGCCTCTGCGGCAATAACCAGCTTCACACGCCGGTCGTAGAATTCATCGACCAGATTGATGAACCTTCGGCACTGATCGTCCTGCCCCGGGCCCATCCGGGGGACGCCGGACAACAGCACCGCGTGGAACTCCCTGGCCAACTCAATATAGTCATTCTGCGAACGCGGCCCTATGCAGAGCTCCGGGAACTCGAACCAGGCCACGTCGTCCGCCACACAGCGACAGGTCAGGAAGCGCCCGTTGATCTGAATACGCTCCCAGTGTTTGATCTGATCCGGGGCCAGTTGCTCAAAGCTGTGGCGCAGGCTGGCGTCCGCGGCGGCGCCCAGCGGGTGGTGGTAGAGCTCTGCTTGCTGCAGCGTTCGCAGGCGATAGTCCGTGCCCGCATCGACATTGAGCACCTCCGTATGTTGCTTGAGGAGCTCGATGGCCGGGAGAAAGCGTGCGCGCTGTAGACCGTTGGCATAGAGACCGTCCGGGGCGATATTTGACGTCGCCACGAGGCAGACTCCGCGCCTGAAAATCGCTGCAAGAAAGTTGGCCAGAAGCATGGCGTCGGCGATATCGCTGACAAAAAACTCGTCGAAGCAGATAAGGTCTACCTCGGACGCCAGACGGTCGCCGATCAGCTCAATAGGGTTCTTTTCCCCCTCGAGTTCGGCCAGTTGCTGGTGCACGCCCTGCATAAAGCGATGAAAATGCACGCGTCGCTTGCGCTCAAAAGGGAGGCAATCGTAGAACGCATCCATCAGATAGGTCTTGCCGCGCCCGACCCCGCCCCAGAAGTACAGCCCGCATTCCGGCGGCCGATCGCGACCCAAACGCCGCCTTAGCCAATGCCCCGGGCCGCGGCCACCGTGCTGGGCGGCCAAGCGCTCGTACAGATTCTGCAGGCGCCGCACAGCCGCCTCCTGCGCGGGATCATGACTGAAGTCATCACGCAAAAGGTCATTCTGATAGCGCAGCCAGGGTGTCAGCACCGGTCCTGTGCCCATCGAAGGGCCCGTCAAATAGTTTTATAACTTTAGGGGCTGCCGGCTGGAACAGCCATCGCCTGTCCTGACCAGCGGTGAAGGCTGGTGCCCGCCACCTTAGCGAGCGCGCCCGCTGTTGGCAATTGCGCGATCGATCGGGAAAATCACCGTTTTGACCTTTGTCCTATGGCTTGACCGCAAGCGAACGGTATAATCCGCATAACACCCCCCTCAATTAAGGAAACTCTCGTGACCCCGGGCATGGAACAAGCTATTTTCGTCGGCGTTGCTGCCGCTGTTATCGGTACTGTGATCGGTTATTTCGCCGGGAGACGCGCGTCGCCGGGCATCCAGCAACTGCGTGAAATGACCCAGCGTTTTGAAGACGCGGAAGTAGAGAAGCAGCGCTACGCACAGCAGGTAAACACGCATTTCCTGGAGACAGCAAACAAGCTGAACAAGCTCACGGAAGACTATCAGGAGGTTTATCAGCACTTGGCGGATGGCGCCGCCGCACTCTGCGCAGCAGATAGCGCCCCGGGGTTCAATGCACTGGGATCGCCGGCCGCCAAGGATGCGCAGGTCATCGAATCTGACAGCGTGGTTGTAGAGCCGCCCCGGGACTACGCGCCGCGAACATCGCCGGACGACCCGGGAATGCTCAACGAGCGTTACGGCCTCGATGGCGATGTACCCCCGCATTCCAAAGACAGCGCCAGCAGTAGCTGAGGGCCACGCATACGGCGCGCTGCGGGCAGCGGCCCTGGCACCGCGGGCACTCAGACCGGGTTGTCGCAATCCACAAAGCACCAGTCCAAGCCGAAGCGGTCTGCCAGGGATCCCGCCAGGGCCTGCACGCCGTAGCGCTCGGTTGCATGGTGCCCCGCCGCCAGATAGGCAATGCCCTGTTCCCGCGCAGCGTGCACGGTGGGCTCGGAAATCTCACCGGAAATATACAGCTCTGCGCCCGCCGCCAGGGCCTTGTCCAGGTAACCCTGGGCTGCTCCGGTACACCAGCCTATGTGCTGCACTTCGCGCTCCGGATCGCCGATCAGCAGCGGCTCGCGACCGGTGATTGCCGCCACCCGGCCGACCAGGTCACCCAGTCTCTCCGCCTCCGCCAAAGAGCCGATATTCCCCACGGTATCGAGATCGCTGGCATCGAGGGGGTGATGTTCATCGATACCCAGCAGGCGACCAAACTGCGCGTTATTACCAAGCAGCGCATGCGCATCCAAAGGCAAATGATAGGCCAGTAGACTCATGTCATTGGCCAACAGTGTAAGCAAGCGGCGGCGTTTCATGCCCACCACAGGCTGCGCTTCCCCGCGCCAGAAGTAGCCGTGGTGAACTAGCAGCGCATCGGCGCCCCATGCCACCGCTTCATCAAGAACCGACTGGTTCGCAGTGACCGCCGCGGCCAGCCGCTGCACCTGCGGACGTCCCTCCACCTGTAACCCGTTGGGGCAATAGTCGCGAAATCGGGCCACCTCCAGCTCGCTGTCACAGTGCTCAAGCAGTTTCTTTAGTGTAACCGGCATGCAGCCCCCCTAGGATCGCGTGTTCGTAGTACAGGCATCATATACAATGCCAATTATCACTGGCCAGAGAATGCAGATGCGGCAATTCCTGAATTTCGTCGGGTGGCCGGCAGTCGCCGGACTGCTGGCGGCACTGCTGATCCTCGAGCGCTGGGTCCTGCCGGGAATTGTCCCCGCAGGCGGCAGCGCCGCAGGGCAGCTGGGCGGTGCGACGAGCTATAGACAGGCGGTCGCCACAGCAACACCGGCAGTGGTGAACATCTACACGGAAAAGCGCGTTCCCACCGGACGCAGCCGCATACTCCGCAATCCCTCGATGCACATACCGCTGGGCGTCCCACAGCAGCGCATCGAGCGATCCCTGGGATCCGGCGTCATCATGAGCAGCGACGGCCACATACTGACCAACAATCATGTGATTGAGGGCGCCGACGCGATCCAGGTACTGCTCAGTGACGGGCGTTCTGCGGCGGCACAGGTTATAGGCCGCGATCCGACCACGGATCTGGCCGCACTGCAGATCGAACTCGAATCGCTGACGGCCATCGCTCTCGCCGATTCCGATCACGTGGCCGTGGGCGATGTGGTGCTCGCCATCGGCAACCCGCTGGGTTTCGGCCACTCAGTCACCCAGGGCATTGTGTCGGGGCTGGGTCGCTTCGGGATGCAGCCCGGCACCTACGAGGGCTTCATCCAGACCGACGCGGTCATTCATGCGGGCAACTCGGGCGGGGCTCTGGTCGATGCTGCCGGGGATCTGGTCGGCATCAATACGCTGATCTATACCTCCAGCACCGGGGGTACTGGCAACCTCGGCATCGGCATATCGCTGGCTATTCCCTCCAATCTCGCCCAGTTCGTTATGGATGATCTTATCCGCTACGGACAGGTCATCCGGGGCTGGCTGGGCGTCCAGGTGGAGCAACTGCCCGTTGACCTCAGGCAGAAAGACAACAGCCAGCGCCTCGTCGTGCGTGCAGTGGTCGACGGCGGACCAGCTGAGCGCGCGGGCCTGCGCGCCGGGGATATCATCACGCATTTCAATGACCAGCGAATCGATGATGTGCGCGTGACCATGTACGAGGTATCACTGTTGCGCCCAGGTGACAGCCTGAGAATGACCGTGGAGCGCGACGATGGAGCCCACGACCTGAATGCAGTGGTAGGCACGCAACCGGAGGAACGCGACGGCTAGTCGCGAATTCGTAGCGCTGCGCTGCGCGCGTGCGCGCTTAGCGACTCCCCCTCCGCCAGTACCTGCGCGACTCTGGCAAGGGGCGATGCACCCGCCGCACTGCAGTGGATAATCGAACTGCGTTTCTGGAAATCGTAGACACCCAGGGGAGAGGAAAAGCGCGCTGACCCCGCGGTCGGCAGCACGTGATTCGGCCCGGCGCAGTAGTCCCCCAGTGCCTCACAGCTGTGAAGACCCATGAAAATAGCACCCGCGTCCCGTATCGCCGGCAACAGCGCCTCGGGATCGGCCACCGCCAGTTGCAAGTGCTCCGGGGCCAGACTATTGCTGATGAGCGCTGCTTCGGCGAGATCGCGAGTCTGGATCAGAGCCCCGCGGCCCGCCAGGCTCGCCTTCACTATAGACTCCCGTGTCAGCGTCGGCAGCAGTCGCGCCACTGCCTCCGCGACCTTATCGAGATAGGCCGCATCCGGGCACAGCAGAAGCGCCTGTGCGTTCTCGTCGTGCTCCGCCTGTGCGAACAGGTCCATCGCCATCCAGTCCGGATCCGCACAACCATCGGCAATAATGAGAATTTCCGAGGGGCCGGCAATCATGTCGATGCCAACCTGACCGAAAACCTGGCGCTTCGCTTCCGCCACAAAGCGATTGCCGGGGCCAACAATTTTATCCACCCGGGGTATTCCGGTGCTGCCCCGGGCCAGGGCGGCCACCGCCTGAGCGCCACCGACACAGAACACCCGGTCCACGCCAGCCAGCGCGGCGGCGGCCAGCACCAGCGCATTGCGCTCCCCGCGCGGGGTTGGCGCGACCATAATGATTTCCGACACGCCGGCAACACGCGCCGGGATGCCATTCATGAGTACCGAAGAGGGATAACTGGCCTTCCCGCCCGGCACGTACAGGCCTACGCGTGCCAGCGGCGTCAATCGCTGGCCGAGCACATTCCCGTGGCTATCCTGAAAGGACCAGTCCTCGCCCAACTGCCGCTGGTGAAATTCGTCGATGCGATCAGCCGCCTGAACAAGCGCCTCGCGCTGCCCCGCGGGCAGCCCCTCCAGCGCCGCCTGCAGCGCCTCTGGTCCAATTTCCAGCTCGGCGAGGGAGCCTACCTGCAGCTCGTCAAAGCGCGCCGTATAGTCCAGCAGCGCCGCGTCACCGCGCTCGCTCACATCGGCGATAATCCCGGCCACGGTGTCGACAACGCTAGCGCCATCAGCGCCGCCCGCGGGTACCGCCAGGGCGTCCAGGGCTGCCTGAAAATCCGTATCACTAGTGCGCAGGCGTCGCATCATGCGGCGGCGCTGCCATCGCTGCTGCGACCGACCGCGGCGGCGATCGTATCAATAAGCTGATTCAACACACCGTGGCGAGACCGCAGGGACGCCTTGTTGACGATCAGCCGCGAGGTGACCTGCGCAATTTCGTCCAACGGTTCCATACCATTGGCCCGGAGCGTATTACCCGTATCAACAATATCAACAATCATGTCAGCCAAATTCATGGCTGGCGCCAGTTCCATGGCGCCGTAAAGTTTGATCAACTCCACTTGCACGCCGCGCCGGGCAAAATAGTCCCGAGCCACGTTCACGAACTTGGTGGCAACGCGCAGCTTGTGCGCGGGGTAGCGGAACCCCACGGGGGCTGCGGTCATCAAGCGACAGGGCGCGATACCCAGATCAAGCGGCTCGTAAAGACCGTCTGCCCCCTGCTCCAGCAAGGTGTCTTTGCCCACCACGCCGAGGTCGGCCACGCCGTGACGCACGTAAACAGGCACATCCACACCGCGCATGATGACCAGTTGCACGTCATCACGCGTGGTCGGAAAAATCAGTTTGCGGCTGCGGTCTATGGCTTCGAGAGGTTCGATGCCGGCGCTGGCCAGCAGCGGCAAGGTTTCACGAAGAATACGGCCCTTATTGAGCGCGATGGTCAGCTTGTCAGTGTGCACGTTCACTCGTCCCTGTCTCCAGCTCGCCAGACTAATCGACCAGACGGCGAATATCCGCGCCCAATGCCTGGAGTTTTTCCTCGATGCACTCGTAGCCGCGATCGATGTGATAGATACGATCTATCAACGTTTCACCAGAGGCTACCAGTCCGGCGATAACGAGACTGGCCGAGGCGCGTAGATCCGTGGCCATCACCGGCGCGCCGGCGAGATGCTCCTGGCCCACGATAATGGCGGTGTTTCCCTCAATCGTGATGTGGGCCCCCATACGGTTCATCTCATGGGTCTGTATGAGGCGGTTCTCGAACACGGTTTCCGTAACCGTCGCCGTGCCTTCTGCGACAGTATTCATGGCCGTGAACTGCGCCTGCATATCCGTCGGAAATCCCGGGTAGGGCGCTGTGCGAATGCTCACGGCCCGCGGACGGCAACCGTGCATATCAAGTTCGATCCAGTCTGTGCCGCAGATAATAGAAGCGCCCGCTTCCTCGAGCTTCTGCAGTACCACCTCCAGGTGCTCCTGACGGGCCTCCCGCAGGCGAACACGACCGCCGGTTGTCGCCGCCGCTACCAGATAGGTACCGGCCTCGATACGGTCAGGCATCACCTCGTAATGGCAGCCATGCAGACGTTCAACGCCATCAATCACCACACGATCGGAGCCATGCCCTGCGATTTTGGCGCCCATGGCAATCAGGCACTTCGCCAGATCGACGACCTCGGGCTCACGCGCAGCGTTCTCGATCACCGTGCGTCCCTCGGCCAGAGTCGCCGCCATCATCAAATTCTCGGTACCGCCAACGGTAACAGTCTCCATAACGATGTGGGCGCCTTGCAGGCGGCCATCCACGCTGGCGTTGATATACCCGCCCTCGACCGAGATCTCAGCGCCCATGGCCTCGAGCCCACGCAGGTGTAAATCCACCGGTCGACTGCCGATGGCACAGCCGCCGGGAAAGGAGACGTGGGCGCGACCGAAGCGCGACACCATGGGGCCAAGAACGAGAATGGAGGCGCGCATGGTCTTGACCAACTCGTAAGGCGCGGAGAACTCGCTGATCGCACTGGAGTCGACCTCGATGCTCATTTTTTCGTCCATGGTCAAATCCACGCCCATACAACCCAGCAGTTCGATCATGGTGGTGATGTCATGCAGGTGGGGCAGGTTTCCGATAGTCACCGGCTCATCCGCCAGTAGTGTGGCCGCCAGAATCGGCAGCGCCGCGTTCTTGGCACCGGAAATGCGCAGCTCGCCATCCAGGCGAGCACCACCCTTAATCAATAGCTTGTCCATAAGCTGTCCCGGAGCCCGCTCAGGCGGGCCCGTCGCCCCACTCATCCGGCGTGAAGGTCCGAATGTTGACCGCGTGAATGTGTCCATCGGCAATCGTCTGGGTCAGCGCCGCGTAAACGGTCTGCTGTTTTTTTACCGGACGCATGCCCGCAAAGATATCGCTCACCACGGTGATGTCGTAGTTGCTGCCAGAACCCTCTACGGTTACCTTCGCGCCCTCAAGGACCTCTGCGACCATCGCCTCAACTGTTTTTGCATCCACCGCGTGCTCTCCTGTCTGATGTATCGGACTCTTGCAAATCCGGGGGACTAAAAAAAAGGGAGCCGAGTGTAGGGAAAAGCGCCCGAAATGGCGAGCCGGCCGACGCTCCACCGCGGCCCATATCTGTCGCTCAGGAGCCCTTGTCGGCCTCAGCGGTCCAGTTAGCGATCACCTTATCGAGGTCACCGTCGTAGCGGCGCGCAGCGGATTCAAACTGGCTGCGGTAAATCTGGCCCAGATTGACGTTCTCTACCACGAGATTGCGCATACGCCAGAGACCGTCCCGATCTCGCGCCAACTGGTAGATCACCACATAGGGCTGGTTCTCGTCGCTGTAGATGAGCTGCCGCAACATCGCCCGATCAGCCGTGACATCACCGTCATCCGGATCCGCGAGAATCACCCGCGAACCGCCAAAGGCCAACAGACCCTTGCTATAGGTACGCACCAACCCTCTGCGCATGGTTTCGGTGAAGCGGTCGAGCTGGTCGCGCAGGGTGTTACGTCCCGCTTCGTCCAGTGTTCGGTAACGCGCGCCGGTCGCATACTCGCCCATCACACCGCGGGCAAAACCGCGAAAATCCACTATCGGATCCAACACCTCGTGGACCGCCTCGTAGTATGCCTCCGGATCCTCGTCAACGTAGCTGCGAGCGTCATCTATCACCGCAAGGACACGATCGGTGACGCCCCGCAGCGTTTCCTGGGCCGTCAGCGGCTGCGTAGGGATCGCCCCGGCGTCCACAGACACCGATGCCTCCGGGGGTATCGGCTGGTCGTCTGCAGATAGCGCGAGCGGCTGCGCGCCAATTGCTGTTAGAGTGCTGATCAGCACGCACCGACCTATAGTCTGACGCCAGTCCCTGAGCCAACTCATTGTTCGTTACCCTTTGCATTAGTTGTACATTTCCGTCGCTGACAGCCTGCACCTCGGGCTGGCCTGATGGACCGGAGCGGTTATACTCCGCGGCTAATATTCGGACCGCGGAGTGGATACGCAGTTTACACGCTTTCCCCCCACGACTTTTATGACAGCACTAACACCACTCAGGTTCACTCCCCATCGCAGCACCCGCGCAAGGTGATGCCGGTATCCCTATGCTGATCGCTCTATGCTGATTCCCCTTCTTACGGTCATTGCCGCCTTTGCGGTACTCGTATGGAGCGCAGATCTTTTCGTGGCGGGTGCCGCATCCATAGCGGAGAACGCCGGTATGTCGCCGGTCGTGATCGGCCTGACCATTGTGTCCTTAGGTACATCCGCGCCGGAAATCCTGGTGTCCATCACCGCGGCACTCGACGGCGCCAGTGGTCTGGCGGTAGGCAACGCGGTGGGTTCCAACATTGCCAACATCGGACTGGTCTTGGGTATCGCCTTACTCGTCACCCCCATGAAGGTGCACCCGGGCTGTGCGCGCACGGAATTGCCGACCCTGCTGGTCGTGACTGCCGGCACCGGCATCCTGCTGCTCGACGTCGAACTGGACCGCGGCGATGCCATCATGATGATCACCGCCCTCGCCCTTATCATGATGCAGATGATGCGTACGCAGGTAGCGGATCCAGAGCTCGCCGAGGCCTCCGGAGAGGAGGAGGAGGAACTGCCGCACCTGAAGCCCGCTCGCGCCTGGTCCGCCTTTGCCACCGGCCTGCTGCTGCTGATTGGCAGCTCCAAGCTGCTGGTCTGGGGAGCCAGCGAGATCGCCTTCACGCTTGGTGTACCGGAACTGGTAATCGGCCTGACCGTGGTTGCGGTGGGCACGAGCCTTCCGGAGCTCGCAGCAACGGTCGCCAGCTCCATGCGCGGGCACTCGGAAATAGCCATGGGCAACATCATTGGCTCAAATCTCTTCAATCTGCTGGCCGTAATGGCCATGCCCGGGCTGCTCGCACCGGGAGAATTACCGGCGAACTTCCTGGTCCGGGACTATGGCGCCATGTGTGTCGCGACGCTCATCCTCGCCGGCGCGGTCTATCTGGGGCGCTATCACTCGCGCGCGCTGCCCGGTGGCTCCTATCTCGGGCGCGGCATGGGCTCGCTGTTATGCCTGTGTTATGCGCTGTATTATTACTGGCTATTCCAGACTGTCTGAGAACCCATGACTGACTTCGTCGGCTACCTACACTCGGCGCAGCGGACCATCCGTATGGAAGCCGCTGCGATCGCCGCACTGGAATCGCGGATCGGTGAAGGATTCGAAAAGGCCTGTGAACTGATTCTGGCTGTGGGCGGTCGCGCGGTAGTCACCGGCATGGGCAAGTCCGGGCACATCGCCAGCAAGATCGCCGCAACACTCGCCAGTACCGGCACTCCGGCATTCTTTGTGCACCCGGGTGAAGCCAGTCATGGTGACATGGGCATGATCACCGCAAAAGACTGCCTGATCGCCCTTTCCAACAGCGGCACCACCCCGGAGGTCCTGATGATGGTGCCCCTGATCAAGCGGCTCAACGTACCGTTGATCAGCATGACTGGCGCGCCGGAATCACCCCTGGCCCAGGCCTCGGATGCGCATCTCAACACCGGCGTCGACGTCGAGGCCTGTCCGCTGGGTCTGGCGCCCACATCGAGTACCACCAGCAGTCTGGTAATGGGCGACGCCCTCGCCATCGCGCTGCTTGAGGCGCGCGGCTTCAGTGCCGAGGATTTCGCTTTTTCACATCCGGGCGGCGCCCTAGGTCGAAAACTGCTGCTCAAGGTCGGCGACGTAATGCGCCGGGATGAAGCCATCCCACGTGTTGCCGCAGACACACTGCTACGGGAGGCTCTTCTGGAAATAAGCGCCAAGGGGCTGGGTATGACCACCGTGGTTCGGGCGGGCCGACTCGCCGGCGTGTTTACTGACGGCGATCTGCGTCGGGCCCTGGACCACCGGGCCGACATCAATGTCACGCCGATCGGTGCGCTGATGACCATGGCGCCCACCACCATCAGCGCAGGGATGCTTGCAGCTGAGGCCCTGCGTATCATGGAAGAGCGGCATATCAGCGCGCTCGTCGTGCTGGATGATGAAGAACAGAATATCGCCGGCGTCGTGACGCTTCTGGGACTGCTGGAGGCGGGCATCGCGTGAGGGAATCCGCTGCCCGGGCTATCCGTCTGCTGGCCCTCGATGTGGACGGCGTACTCACCGACGGCCGCATCGTCTACAGCAATGCGGGCGATGAGCAAAAAGCCTTCAGCATCAAGGACGGGCTGGGTATTAAACTTCTGCAGCGCGCCGGGGTCGAAGTAGCC
This sequence comes from Halieaceae bacterium, assembly GCA_047635315.1. GTDB lineage: Bacteria > Pseudomonadota > Gammaproteobacteria > Pseudomonadales > Halieaceae > Congregibacter. The sequence goes on from JBLIIW010000019.1 coordinate 13,850, forward strand.
ATCATCACCGGGCGCAGTTCACGCATCGTTGAGCGCCGCGCCGCGGAGCTCGGGATCAACAGCATTATTCAGGGCCGGGAGGACAAGCTGACAGCACTACTCGAGCTATGCGAAGTCGGCGGCCTTGAACTCCGTGAGTGTGCCTACATGGGTGACGACCTGCCCGACCTGGCCGCTATTCAGGCCGCTGGCATCGGGCTCACGGTGGCCGATGCCAGCGTCGCTGTGCTCGCCGCTGCAGATTGGTGTTCCGCACGCAAGGGCGGCGACGGCGCCGTGCGCGAGGCCTGCGACGCCCTGCTGGAGGCCCGCGGCCAGCGCGCTGCGCTGGAAGCCTCGTTTGCGGCAGCGACGCACAGAAGTGTTAATGAGAGCAGCGCGTCTGTGGGCCCGGAAGCGGAGCAATCTGACACGTGAAACGCCGGCTGTCCCTGCCACTACTACTGTGCGCCGCACTACTGATCTATGCGCTGACCACCCCGCCACCGGTGATGGTTCGCGAGCCTGCACCGACCAACCCGGAGGCCCGAATTCTCGACAGCTACGCCAGAACAGTCATCGTGCGGAGCTTCGATGAGGCGGGGCAGTTGCTGGACCGCACTGATGCACTGTCCCTGCGGCGCTACAAAGGCGCTGCAGTCGTGGAACTCGAAGAGCCCCGTCGCTGGGGCTATAACGGCGACAGCAACTGGGTGGCGAGTTCCCAGCGCGGCCTCCTCCGGGAGGAGCGGGAAACCCTCGCTCTCGAGGGCGCTGTGAACCTGCGCTATAGCGCCGACGGCGTCGAGTTTGCCACCGAATCGCTCCTTCTCAACCTGCGCACGCAGACCGCCCTCAGCCAGGCACCCGTTCGCGCCTGGCAGGAAGGCAATGAAATGCGTGCAGAAAAACTCTTTGCCAACCTGGACAAGAAAATCGCCACCCTGTCGGGTAATGTGACGTCGGTCTATGTCCCTGATAACTGATACCAGTAGACACCCGACTCAAAAAACTCCTGGGCGGTTCGTCCCGGGACTGCGGGCTGCGGCCCTCCTGACTGGCTCACTCCTCCTGCCCGGCACTGCGGCGCTGGCCTTACCCACGGACCGTAGTCAGGCGATCGAGATCTCCGCTGAACGCGCTGTGCGCGACGAAAAAGCGGGCTACACCATATATAGCGGCGACGTAATTCTCGAGCAGGGTAGCCTGCACATCGAAGCGGACAAACTAACTATTTTCCATGACCGCGAATCGGCGGACCGCATAGTCGCCGTGGGCACGCCGGCGCGGCTTAGCCAGCAACCGGAGCTGGACAAGGCGCTGGTAACCGCCAGCGCCTTGCGGATCGTCTACGAAAAGTCCAGTGAGCGCGTACTGCTGCGCGATGCCGCCCGCATCAGTCAGGAGGGCGCCGTAGTCAGCGGCGACTCCATCGACTACTTCATGGCCGAGCAACGTGTGCGGGCCGATGCCAGCAAGAACGACGACACACGGGTTCAGGTCATTATCCCGGCGGAGGTTATCGAGGCGGAAAGCAACGACCCGGAAACAGAAGAAGAGATCGATGGCAGTTCTGGCGGCGCATAATCTCGCCAAGGCCTACCGCGGCCGCGCCGTTGTAAAGGACGTCAGCCTGAGCGTCGAGAGCGCGCAGGTTGTCGGTCTGCTCGGACCCAACGGCGCGGGCAAGACGACCTGCTTCTACATGATCGTGGGCATCGTCGCGGCGGACGCCGGCAGCATCACCATCGACGGCGAGACGATCACAGGTCTCCCCATGCACGAGCGAGCGCGCCGCGGCATCGGCTACCTGCCCCAGGAGGCCTCCATTTTCCGCCGCATGAGTGTAGGCGACAACCTGCTGGCGATTCTTGAAACGCGCAAGGGGCTGAAGCGCGCGCAGCGCAATGAGCGACGCGACCAGTTACTCGAGGAGTTTCACATCAGCCACCTGCGCGACAGCCTCGGCCAGGCACTGTCCGGCGGCGAGCGGCGGCGCGTGGAGATCGCTCGGGCACTGGCGATGGAGCCGCGCTTCATCCTTCTCGACGAGCCCTTTGCGGGTGTCGACCCGATTTCCGTGGGCGATATCAAGGATATTATCCGTCACCTGCAAAGCCGGGGGATCGGCGTACTGATCACGGACCACAACGTACGCGAAACCCTGGATATCTGTGAAATCGCCTATATCGTCGGCGAGGGGCGTATCATCGCAGCCGGCTCACCTGCGGAGGTCCTCGACAACGCCCAGGTGCGCAAAGTCTACCTCGGAGAGAACTTCAGACTCTGAATGAACTCCCCCGTGAACGCCGGGATCCCAGCACAGCTTACGGCGTCATTGCCCACCAAATACTGGGCGCAAATCCAACAGCGCGCGCAAGAACCTGCATTAAAATAACCCCATTATTGCGACCTGGATCAACATACGGGTACCTCGATGCAAAAACTGCGCCAAGCCGTTGCACCCATTCTGGGCGAAGCCTACACTTGATCACCCCAACCCATTACTTTTGAGACACCGGCAGCGCGAGAATGAAGCAGGGATTACAGCTCAAGCTCGGACAGCAGCTGACCATGACGCCCCAGCTGCAGCAGGCTATCCGTCTGCTACAGCTCAGTACGCTCGACCTGCAGCAGGAAATACAGCAGGCGCTTCAAGAAAACCCGATGCTGGAACTGGAGGAAGACAACAGCCAGGCAGAACTTCCGGAACCAGCTGCCGGCAATGCGGGGCCTCTGGATGACCCGGAACGCAGCGGCAACGTCGCGGAACAGACCGCAGACAGCGACTACGAGCCCTCCATGCCAGAGGACCTACCGGTAGATACACAGTGGGAAGACATCCTGCCCTCCAGCGCCCCCCCCAGCGGCGATGGCGGTGGGGGCGAAGACCCCGATTTTGATGGGCGCAACCCGGCGGTGGAGTCCTTGCAAGGGCATTTGCTGTGGCAGCTCAACCTGACCCGACTGTCCGACAAGGACCGCATGATCGCCATGGCGATTATCGACTCCACAGACAGTTTTGGCCGTCTGAACAGCACAGCAGAAGACCTCCTTGAACTCTTCCCGCTAGAACTGGAGATTGAGGAAGATGAAGTTGTTGCGGTGCTGCATGCGCTGCAGCAATTCGAACCAACGGGCGTTTTTGGCAGGGACCTGCAGGAATGCCTGCAGCTGCAGCTCAAGCAACTACCGGAAGATACGCCCTGGATCGAGCAGGCGAGAGTTCTCATCAACCGCTACGCCAACCAGCTCAGCAACGGCGACTTTGCGCAGATCATGCGCCGCATGAAGCTCCCGGAGGATGACCTCAGGTGCGTGCTGAAGCTGGTGCAGACCCTGGATCCCTTTCCCGGTAAGCAGATCGGCGCAGACGATACGGAGTACATTGTCCCGGACGTCTTTGTGCGCAAGCGCGAAGGCCGCTGGGTGGTTGAACTGAACCCGGATACGGCGCCCCGACTGCGCATCAACTCGCATTACGCGGGCCTGATAAAGCGCGCGGACAACAGTACCGATAACAGCTATCTGCGCGATAACCTTCAGGAGGCTCGGTGGTTCCTGAAGAGCCTGCAGAGTCGCAACGAAACGATGATGAAAGTCTCCGCGGAGATCGTGCGACGACAGCGCAATTTCCTCGAGTACGGCGAAGAAGCCATGAAGCCCCTGGTGCTCCACGACATCGCCGAAGTTGTGGAAATGCATGAGTCAACGATATCCCGGGTTACTACCCGCAAATACATGCACACGCCCCGAGGTATCTTTGAGCTCAAGTATTTCTTCTCCAGCCACGTGGCGACCACTGCCGGTGGGGCCTGCTCCTCTACGGCTATACGCGCCCTCATCCGCAAGCTGATAGCCGCAGAGAATCAACGCAAACCGCTGTCCGACAGCAAGCTGGCGCAGCTGCTGGAAGAACAGGGTATTCAGGTGGCGCGACGGACCATCGCCAAATACCGGGACAGTCTGCATATCCCGCCGTCCAACGAACGAAAAAGGTTGGTCTGAAAGTGCATGCAGACCACTGCCAGCGCGCCCATTCCCGCTGTTGAAGGAGTAAAAGAAGGAGAAACAGAAGAGGTGAAATAACAAACACTGTTATAAATAATGCAGCCGAAATAAGCTATAGGAGAGCACCATGCAAATCACAATCGCTGGACACCACGTTGAAGTATCCGACGCGCTGCGTGAATACGTGAGCGCGAAGCTGGAACGATTGCAGCGTCACTACAGTCTTATCACCAAGGTAGAAGTCACACTCATCGTGGAAAAGCTTACGCAAAAAGCGGAAGCCAATGTGTATATCTCCGGAAAAGATATATTCGCCGCGGCCGAATCCGAGGATATGTACGCCGCCATTGATGCGCTGATTGATAAACTCGACCGCATGCTCATCAAACGCAAAGAAAAACACCGCCCCCACTGAGGGGGCTCCGCAACCTACTGGAAGAAAAATAGAAAGTGAACACCGTTGCCCAGATCCTCACACCGCAGCGCTGCCTATGCCAGATCCAGGGCGGCAGCAAGAAACGACTCTTTGAAACGGTGGCCGATGTGCTGGACCGCGAGCAGGAGGAATTCCATCCCACTGAACTGGTTGCGGGTATGCTCGCGCGCGAGAATCTGGGCAGCACAGGCCTGGGGAATGGCATCGCCATCCCCCACTGTCGCCTCAGCGACTGTACGGAGGCCTGCGGCGTACTCATTAGCTTCAGCGATGGCACGGACTTCGATGCACCGGACGAACGCAAGGTGGATCTGCTATTCGCGCTCATCGTGCCCAGCGAGGCTACCCAGGAGCACCTCAATCTGCTGGCGGAGCTGGCTAAGCTGTTTAGCCAGGAGAGCTTCTGCAGGGCCCTGCGCGAATGCCGAACCTCCGAGGCCCTTTATACAACCACAGCCAACTGGACGGCGGAGCCGGCCTGAATGGACCTGATCATCATCAGCGGGCGCTCGGGCTCAGGAAAAAGTACGGCGCTGCACCAGCTCGAAGACGAGGGCTACTTCGCCATCGACAACCTGCCCGCATCCCTCCTGCCGGCCCTGGTTCTGGAAACAGGACCCGGGCTACCGGAAAATTTTCGCGGTATCGCCGTGTGCATTGATGCACGCAACGCCTGGCGGGACCTCGATCAGTTCCCCGTGATACTCGCCTCGCTGCCGGAATCGGTACAGCGCCGGGTGCTGTACCTCGATGCCGACGAAGCCACGTTGATAAAGCGCTTCAGCGAAACCCGGCGGCGACATCCCCTGTCCAGTGAATCACTGCCACTGGCAGAGGCCATACGCCGGGAGAGCGAGCTCCTCGAGCCTCTCGCCGCCAGCGCCTCCCTGACCCTGGACACCCGGGCCATGACCATTTACGAACTGCGCGACAGCATCCGCCAGCGAGTGGTGGGCGCCGATGCCGGTGGCATGGCAATTCTCGTACAGTCCTTCGGTTTCAAGCGCGGTATTCCCGGGGACGCGGATCTTGTCTTCGACCTGCGCATGCTCCCCAATCCCCACTGGGCGCCAGAATTGCGCGACAAGACCGGACTGGACAGTGAAGTCGCCAGCTATCTGGAGAAGCACGAGGTAACCCAGCGCCTGTTCGACGATATTGCGTCCTTCATCGATCGCTGGGTGCCCGCCTACGAAGACAGCAGTCGAAGTTACCTCACGGTCGCGCTGGGCTGCACCGGAGGCCAGCATCGCTCGGTGTATATGGCGCACCGGCTGTTCGAAGAGCTGAGCGGTAAACACGCGCAGCTGCAGCTTCGCCACCGGGAACTCCAATAGCCCTGGCCATGCTGAAAAGTAAACTGAGCATCATCAACAAACTGGGCCTGCACGCCCGCGCCGCGTCCAAGTTTGTCAGCTGCAGCAATCGCTTCGCCAGCAGTATCCGCGTCGCCCGCGACGATGCGTGGGTCGATGGCAAGAGCATTATGTCGGTAATGATGCTCGCGGCCGGCCAGGGAACAGTGCTGGACGTCGAAATCGACGGCAAAGACCAAGACGAGGCATTGGCGGCCTTGCGCGCGCTCGTCGACGATTATTTTGGTGAGGGTGAGTGATTACGCTGCAGGAAGAGCACGAGCGCTTCCGCGAGAACGTATCCCGCGCCCTTGAGAGCGGCACCCTGCGGGATGTGCGCCGACTGATCCGCGGTATGGAGCCGGCGGACGTCGCCCACATCCTCGAGTCCTCCCCGCCGCGTTACCGGCACGTACTGTGGCAGCTCCTGGAGGGATCACAGGAAGCCGAGGTACTGAACGAGCTGGGCGACGAGCTGCGCCTCGACTTCCTGCAGGCCATGGCACCGGATCACGTCGCCCAGCTCACGGAAGAACTTGACGACGACGATGTCGCCGACATCCTCCAGCAGCTTCCGGAAAACTTTACCCAACTGGTCTTGGAGGAGATGGACGAGCTGGACCGGGCGCGCCTCGAGCGCGTGATGGTGTACGACGAGGACAGTGCCGGCGGCCTCATGAACACCGACACCATCACCATCCGTGCGGATGTGACCCTGGATGTCGTATTGCGTTACCTGAGGCGCCACGAAGAAATCCCGGAGATGACCGACACGCTGATTGTGGTCAGCCGTGATGACCGCTACGTGGGCCTGCTCCCCATTCGAACACTGCTGGTCTCCGACCCCGGTTGCTCCGTCCGCGAACTGATGCTCACCCAGCGCAAGCCCATCCCCACGGATATGCCCGATGACGAAGTCGCCCGACTCTTCGAGCGCAATGACTGGGTCTCCGCCCCCGTGGTTGATGAGGCCGGACATGTGCTGGGCCGCATCACCATTGATGACATCGTTGATGTCATCCGTGAGGACGGCGACCACTCTCTTATGTCGATGGCGGGTCTGGACGAAGATAACGATGCCTTTGCGCCGGTCCTTAAAACCGCCCGACGGCGCGCAGTCTGGCTGGGGATCAACCTGCTCACCGCCTTTATCGCTGCCTCGGTAATCAACCTTTTCCAGGGCACTATCGAAAAGGTGGTAGCCCTTGCGGTACTCATGCCCATCGTCGCGTCCATGGGCGGTATCGCCGGCACCCAGACACTAACAGTTCTGGTGCGCGCCCTGGCCATGGGCCAAGTTAACAGCAGCAACGCCCGGTGGCTGCTGAGCCGGGAGGTGCTGGTGGGCGCCATGAACGGTATAACCTGGGCCCTGGTCGTGGCCGTAGCCACCGCCCTATGGTTCGGTGATGTGACTCTCGGCCTGATTATCGCGGCCGCCATGATCATCAACCTGATCACCGCAGGCTTAACCGGTGCGCTGCTACCTATGACTCTACAGCGCATCAATATCGACCCTGCCCTGGCCGGCGGCGTCATTCTCACCACGGTGACCGATGTGGTCGGCTTTATGTCGTTTCTCGGTCTCGCCACCGTATTTTATGGATAGGCAGTAGCAATGATTGAAGTGGGAAATGAGCCTGACGAGGACCTCGAAGAGGGCCCACCGAGTAAGTCAGCGCGCAAACGCGAAATGACCGCGCGGCAGACACTGGGCGAGGCGCTGTGCGACCTGAGCGAGCGGGAGCTGGCGCGCATGCCCATGGAAAGCCCGGCACTGCTGCAAGCCGTTCTGGAGGCCAAGCGTATCCGCAGCAACAGCGCCCTGCGCCGGCATCGCCAGTACATCGGCAAACTGATGCGCGGGATCGATCCCGAGCCGCTGCAGGAGGCCCTCGATGAGTTGCACCAGACGCGCCGGGGTGAGGCTCTGCAGTTTCAGGCACTGGAGGAACTCCGTGACCTGCTGATTCGCGATGGAGACCTCGCCCTGCCCGTGCTTCTGGAGCGCTTCCCCGCTGCCGATCGCCAGAATGTCCGCCAGCTATTGCGCCGGGCACACGTCGAGGCAGAAAAGGAACAGCCTCCCAGCGCCAGTCGCCGCCTGTTCCGCTACCTCAGGGAGCTTCAGGCTCAGGAGCCTGCTTAGGCTGTTGGTCCGGCTGTGAATCCGACTCCGAATCCGGGCTCGGGGACTCCGCGGGTTCGGGAGTCTTGGTCAGTTCATCATCGAAGAGGCGCCGGAACTCCACCGTGGGATTATCCACTGCGCCGCTAATACCATAGACCGCAGAGGCCATCCGGTTCACCTGTTTCTGCAGCACCTTGCTAACCACGAATACCCCCGCCGCAATCGGCAAGCCCCCTGCCAGGGCGGCAACCCAGGGAAGATTGTTGGCCACCGGCAGGGTCACCGCGAGTTCCCCGTCGATGCTGCCCGTGGCCAGATTGCTCAAGCCGTTAAAGGCAAACTCACTGGCGGCTCCGTCGACGTGCAGGGAAACAATCTCAAGGATGCCCCGGTGCAGGCGGATCTCAGTATCCGCTGTCACAAAGGGTATACCCGACTCAAACATGTGGGAGAGGCTAAGGCCGCGCAGGATCTCGGCAAAATTCAGGAAGCTGACCATCGCCAGAGCGCCCGCAGGGTTGTCCAGCAGGCGACCATCGGTGGCCGACAGGCTGATGCTTCCCTCGGCGCGCTGCAGAGCAAACCCCGTTGGTGCAGCGGGCCAGGCGAGGCGCAGTGACGCCTTGCCGGATTCAGACTCCAGGGTAGGCGCATAGCCCGCGGCCTCAAGTACCGAGCCCAGGTCCGCAAAGGCTGTGTCCAGTTCCAATACGGAGCGTTCATTGTCGCCCTCGGCGAACCAGCCGAGCATCCCGGGCAACTCGCTGTCCAGCCTCAGACCCCATAGGGTCCCCTCGATAGCGCGTGCGTAGACCCCGCCGTCAGGCTGCTGCATATCCAGGTCGAAACCCAGGGTACCGAGGTCCTGACCGTCATCGCGAAGCTCGAGGATATCGACCCGCATGGAGGGCAAGACCTCGCGGAGCTGCGCAGGGCCCAGGGGCTCACCGCCCTCAATCCTGGCCAGATCGAGATATTCGACAATGAGGCGTAGGGAATCGTCCTCGGTGGTCAGCGCGCCCTGCACCCAACTCGACTCCAGGGCTCCCTGCAGAACAGAGCCACTGCCCGAGAGATCCAGCTGGGTCTCGCCGAAGGAGCGTGAACCGAGGCGCAGCTCTCCCACATCCAGAGAATCGATGCTGTAACTCGGTAGCGACTCTGCGGGCCGCGCTTCCAGGGACCCCGGAGCAGGGGTCGAGGGTTCCGGCGCCAGGTAGCGCTGGTAAAACGCACTCCAGGCAACGATATCCAGGGTGGACACGCTGCCGCTCAGGCACAAAAGGACCTCACAGGTGCCCGGATTCACCGGGTTGGCACCCACGGCTGCCGCAAGGCGCTGCAATTGCCCGTCGACCAACGCGATATCCATGTGCAGGCGCTCGCCCAGTGACACTTGCAGGGTCGGATTGCTGCGCAGGGGCAGCGTCAGTTGCAGGGGCAGCGGCTGCTCCAGCGTTTTGTCAAAGGGGGCCGGGACGTCCAGGCTAATCCCCAGTAGGTCAGAAGCGAGCCCAAGCTGCCCCTCTGCACCTGCAGGCAAGCGCAGTGTCCCCTCGAACTGTGCACTACCCTGAGCGAAATTCAGCAGTGGCAGCGCCAGCCAGTCGGCGACCGCCGCCGCCGACACGCTCCCCTGTAGCTCCAGTGCGAGCGGGTCTTCCCCCGCATCGATAGCGCGACCGCGCAGCTCGCTGTTCCACAGCGTCCCCGCCACAGCGCTATCGGCAAAACCGCTTGCGCTGCGATAGCGCAGGGTTCCCCGGATGTCCTCCAGAGGCAGTTTCAGTGGCGCGACATCCACCTGGATACCATCCAGGGACAGGTCCAGATCCAACGTTGGCAAGACCCCCTTCCCGGTAAGCGGCAAGGAGAGACCCAGGGTGCCGCCCATGGGGCCGCTAAAACGCCAGTCGGCAAAAACATCCTGCGTAAGCGCGGCGAGGGGCGATTCCCGTAGCAGGGTGCCGGCCGCTGCGGCATCCCCACTCACGCTGCCCGCCAGATCGAGCAGCGAACCGCCGGGGGCGGGCGCAACTCGCAGCATCACATCAGATAGCTCCGCGCCCGCGCTCACAGCCCCGTTCGCCCGCGCCCAGGCGAGGCGGTCATCCACCCACACCGAGGCCTCGAGGGATTCGAGTTCAGGCCAGGCCGGGTCGTAGGCCAGCGTCGCCCGGTCCGCATCGAGGAACAGCTGAATCGTTCTATGCGCCGCCATTTCCCGCTTTAGGCTGCCGCGCCAGATAAAACCCGCTCGCTGCACATGGGCCTCGCGCACCGCCCGCTCCAGCCACCCCAGGAGCGGTGCCGGCAGTCGGTAAGACAGGTACTTCCTGAGGAACTGTGCCCTGCTGTTTTGCAGGCCGATCAGCAGTTCGAGTTCGGGCCCGGTCGCCTGCCCGTCGAAGGGTAAATACGCCGCCAGAAGAGCCCGGCCATCGCCCTCCTCGGCACTCAGCTGCAAAAGGCCACTGTCAATGCGCAGCCCCTGCGCGTCCCATTGCAGAGCAATCTCTCCGTGGGCGTCATCGTAGCGCAAGGGTTCTTTGTAAGCCTTCGGAAAATGCATACTGAAGTCGCGGGAGTCCAGCTGCAGGCTGCCGTCGCCGGCAGCGAGCTCCAGATAACCGCTGACACCACTCACCGCCGGGGTACTGCGCCAGCTTTCCACGCTGAAATTTTGCAAATCACTGCGCAGTGACCAGCTTTGGGCCGGGGCAGACAGGTCGTCGAGTCGCAGCTCCAGCGCCCGCAGATGCCCTCTGGGGGACAAACTTGGCAGGGCCTCACGCAACCCTGCCGGCAGACCAGGTGCCGCGGCCAGCAGTGTGGGCAGAGCGTTCAAGCCCAGGTCGCTGACGCGCATGCGCAGTGACCGCCCCCACCAATCAAACTGAATACGCTCCAGATCCAGTGCCTGACCGGCGCGCTCGATATGAAAGTCCTCCGCCAACAGCGTCCAGTGGTTGCGCCGCTGGTCCAGGGCCGCCTCGAAGCTCAGCGCATCGAGAGGCAGCGACCAGGCGCCATGGCGCTCATTGAGATCGAGCCCCTGCCCATCCCAACGCAGTCGCGCAGTTGATTCGCCGGCGACGCGACTGAGCCAGAACTCCGCCCCGGCAGCGCCGGAAAGGGTGAACGGCAGGTCCAGGGTTTCCCAGAGAGAGGCCAGGGTACTGAGGTCGTCGCTGAAGGCATCGAGATAAATATTTCCAGACCAGGACAGCGGCCGCAGGGGGTTGCCCTTCCCCTCAGCGTTGATTGCCAGCTCCAGGTGCTCGGCCTGCAAGCGGCCCTGCAATATGCGCGCGTTGCCCTCACGCGTGAAAAAAAGATTGAGATTAAGATTGAGCGCCTGCGCACCGACGTGCAGACGAAACGCGTTGTCTTTGAGGGTCACACGTTCCACGCGCGGAAGAAAGTCTTCCAGCCACGGTCGCAGCGATCCGCTGCTGCCGGCGAAGCCGATCATCTCGATAGCACCGTCGGGCGTGAGCCGCGCCTCCAGACTCAAGCCCTCGACTTCCAGCCTTGAAAGCTGCAGGGACCCGGCCGCGATGCTGGCCGGCACATCGATACGCAGGCTACCACCGGCGAGTCGCAGCGGGGCCGCACCGTCGCTGGACTGGGTGATTAGCAGCTCCCTGAACCGCAGCTCCGGACTAAAAGCCGACCAACCGCCGTCCAGGCGCTCAACACTGAGCACAAACGGCAGTCGCGCGTTGAGCTGTTCAAGCAGGAGAGGCCGCAATGACTCGACCTGATTCATCGCGTAACGCCCGGCGCTGACATACACCGCGAGCAGCACCACCGCCACAACCAGCAGGCGCCACAGCGCCGGCGCGAAGCGATGCAAACTATCGGACTCCGGGACCGGCGACTGCGACTGCGACTGCGGGCTCATGTCGCTGCAAGCGAGGTGCGAATACCCGCCTCCAGTAACAACTCCCGGGTCTCGACCAGCGGCAGACCAACCACATTGCTATAACTGCCGTTTATACACCGTACAAAGCTGCCCCCAAGCCCCTGGATAGCGTAGGAGCCGGCTTTGTCCCAGGGTTCATCGGTGGCTAGATAGGCATCGATCAGAGCGGCGTCCAGGGCACAGAAACGCACACTGGTACGCACCAGCCGCGCGGCCACAGCGCCTGCCTTAAGAGTCAGGCAAACTGCGGTCATTACCTCGTGTTCGCGATCGCTAAGTAATCTGAGCATGGCCCGCGCTGACCCAGCGTCCCCCGGTTTGCCGAGGATCTCACCGTCTATGCAGACCGTTGTGTCAGCGGTCAGCACCGCGCCATGCGCGGTGTGTCGCAGGGCCTCCGCCTTGGCCCGGGCCACGCGCTGCACGTAAGCCGCCGGCGATTCGCGAGGCAGCACAGTCTCATCAATATCCGCGGCGAGGACGCAAAAATCCACACCCAGCTGCGCCAGCAGTGCGGCTCGACGCGGACTGGCAGAGCCCAGCAACAGGGACATCAGCGAACCCCAAAGCCGCGGCGTATCGCGCGCAGCACGGGCATCAGCAGCGGCCATATCAGCGCACTGCTGATGGCTGGCACCAGAAACACGAAGCTCCCTGCACCCACGCCCTGCAGGCTCTGCAGCCACTGTCCCAGGAGCTGATGGATCCCCACCAGCACAAAAACCAGCAAGCTCTGCTGCGTCAGGGTGAACACCCGCATGCGCTGGTACATTAGTCGCGCCAGGGTCACCACAACGCCGAGGGAAAGCATATTCTGACCTATTGCGGCGCCCTCCAGCACATCCGCCAGCAGCCCCACGGAGAGGGCCGTGAACAGACCGACACGCTGGGGCAACGCGATAGTCCAGTACACGAGCACCACCAGCAGCCACTCCGGCCGCCACCAGCCCACGCTGCGATCAAGAGGCAACACGGCCAGCACCGCAGCGATAAACAGCGACAGGAGGATTACCCAGTAACCACTCGCATTCTCACTCACTGACGACCTCGACCACCTCAGTCTCCAGACGCGGCGCACTGAACACCAGCAACACGTGGCGCACCCGATCAAGCGCCGCCGTTGGCGTGGCGCTTATCTGTGCAAAGGCCTCGCCGGGCCGGCGATCCACCGCCGACACCACAGCCACGGGAAAACCGATAGGGAAGCGGCCACCAAGACCAGAGGTCACCAGTAAATCGCCGCGCTGTATGTCCGTGGTAGCGGCCACATGATGGATAGCCAGACTGTCCAGGGAGCCCATACCCTCGGCCACGGCGCGCACGCCGCTGCGGTTAACCTGCACCGGCACCGAATGCTTGGGATCCGTGATCAGGAGCGCCCGTGAATGCGTCGCACTGACCTCCACCACCTGCCCCATTAATCCATCCGCATCGATGAGCGCCTGTCCGAGATAGACCTCGGCCTCGCCGCCCTTGTCGAGAATCAGCTGGTGCCGCAGCGGGTCGGGGGATACGCCGATTACTTCGCTCACCAGCATATCGTCCCGCAGCAGCGCGGTGGACTTGAGCAGTGCGCGCAGACGGCTGTTTTCCGCCTCGATAGAGGCAAGCCGCTGTGAGCGGCCCTGCAGCACGAGGTTCTCCCGACGCAGGCGATCGTTCTGCTCGAGCAGGCGCCCACGCGAGCGCAGGTTGTTTTCCTGCCAGTTGCCAAGGGCTGTAGGGATATCGGCGATCATGTACACCGGTGTCAGTGCCGTATCGATCACCGCGCGTAAGGCAGCTAGGCCGTTGAAGCGCAGATCGGCGACCAGCAGGGTCGCAATCAGCACCAGGGCCAGGGCGAGTCTTGTCCCGAGACGGGTTTCCTTAATGAAAAGCGGCTTGATGGCAGATCCCGCTGCAGGCCCTGCAAGGCAGGCCCGCGGTTATTCAGACGACAGTAAGTCTATCGTATGCCGGTCCATGCGTTCCATGGCCATACCGCCGCCGCGCGCCACGCAGGTCAGGGGGTCCTCGGCGACCACCACGGGAAGCCCCGTTTCCGAGGCAATCAGTCGATCCAGGTCGCGCAGCAGCGCGCCCCCACCGGTGAGTACGATACCGCTCTCGGCAATATCCGCCGCCAATTCAGGCGGTGACTGCTCGAGGGCCGACTTGACCGCCTGCACGATAGACGACAGGGGGTCCTGCAGGCAGTCCAGGATCTCGTCACTGTTCAGGGTGAAACTGCGCGGCACACCCTCAGCGAGATTGCGCCCGCGCACATCGATCTCACGCAGCTCGCTGCCCGCAAACGCACAGCCGACCTCGTGCTTGATCTTCTCCGCAGTGGAATCGCCGATCAGGGTGCCGTAGCGACGCCTCACATAGGCCACGATCGCCTCGTCAAAGCGATCTCCGCCCAAACGTATGGAATCCGATAAAACCACGCCATTCAGGGAAATAATGGCGATCTCGGTGGTGCCGCCACCCACATCCACCACCATGCAGCCGCTCGCCTCGTCCACTTCCAGCCCGGCACCGATGGCGGCCGCCATGGGCTCTTCGATAAGGCGGACCTCCCGGGCACCGGCAGAAAGCGCCGATTCCCGTATGGCGCGGCGCTCCACCTGCGTGGATTTACACGGCACGCAGACCAGGACGCGGGGGCTGGGCTTTATAAAGCGCGTCTCATGCACCTTGGCAATAAAGTGCTGGAGCATCTTCTCCGTGACCTGAAAGTCGGCGATCACGCCATCTTTGAGCGGACGAATTGCCGTGATGTTGCCCGGTGTGCGGCCCAGCATACGTTTGGCCTCGGTGCCCACGGCTTCGATAGTTTTTTGGCCATTGTGAATACGAATGGCGACCACGGAGGGTTCGTCGAGAACAATACCCTGCCCGCGCACGTAGATAAGCGTGTTGGCCGTTCCCAGATCAATGGACAGATCATTAGAGAACATCCCGCGCAGTTTTTTCAGCATGAGAGCGGATTACCTTGATGGAATCCTGCACATAGCAGACATCGCGCCGATAAATGGCGTTCAGCGACGGCGCGGTGTGCGCAATCTGGCAGGCAGTAAAAAGTGACACGCCGCAAAAAATTTTATCTCGCGAGTTTCGCAGTGAATTCGGCGTTACTATGCGACGCAAGGTTAACAATCGCGGGGGTGTTGGGCAAGCAACAAATGTTGTAAGGTTCCGCGCTTCCTGAAGACCACCTCGAAGCCCTCATGTCAGTCAGCAGCGATTCCATCAGCGCTATTGCCAAGCTCGCAAGGCTGCGCGTCGATAACGATGAGTTACCGGCGCTCACCCAGCGCTTCAATGCCATTCTCTCCCTGTTCGAGCAGCTGCAGGCGGCTCCTACAGACGATGTGGCGCCTATGGCCAACGCCCTCGACGCGACGCAGCCCCTGCGCGCCGACGAGGTCACTGAGACCGATCAGCGCGAGGCCATGCAGGCGATCGCACCGGCGGTAGAGAACGGCCTTTACCTTGTGCCACGGGTGGTCGAATGAGCACTCCCGATTTCAGTAGTATCGCCGCCCTGGGCGAGGCATTGGCCAGCGGTGCAACGAGCAGCGTCGAACTCACGCGCGCAGCACTGGCGCGCATAGAGGCCCTGAATCCGCTGCTCAACAGTTTTATTTCTATCAACCAGGAGCAGGCTCTCGCACAGGCAGCCGCCGCTGACCGGCGTATCGCTGACGGTAGCGCCGGATCGCTCACCGGTATTCCCATCGCACACAAAGACATCTTCTGTACGCGCGGCCTGCGCACGAGCTGCGGCTCGCGCATGCTGGACAACTTCCTGCCTCCCTACGATGCCACCGTCATCGAGCGTTTCAACGCGGCGGGGGCCGTGCTGGTCGGTAAGACCAACATGGACGAGTTCGCCATGGGTTCGTCTAACGAGAACAGCTACTACGGCCCCTGCCACAACCCCTGGGATCTGCAACGCGTACCCGGCGGCTCCTCCGGAGGTTCCGCCGCGGCGGTGGCCGCGGGACTGGTGCCCGCCGCAACTGGCACCGATACCGGCGGCTCGATCCGACAACCGGCAGCTTTCTGCGGCATCACCGGCCTCAAGCCCACCTACGGTCGGGTCTCGCGCCTGGGCATGGTGGCCTATGCGTCCAGCCTCGATCAGGGCGGCCCCATGGCACACAGCGCGGAAGACTGCGCGCTGCTGCTGGAAACCATGGCCGGGCACGACCCGCGCGACTCCACCTCCGTAAACCGTCCTGTGGATCGCTACCGCGACGGCCTGCAGCAGTCGCTGCAGGGACTGCGAATCGGCGTTCCCCGGGAATATTTTGGCGCCGGTCTGGACTCGGGGGTGGGTGCTGTTATCGAACGGGCACTGCGGGATTACGAAGCACTGGGAGCCACACTGGTTGAGGTCTCCCTGCCGCGCACA
This sequence comes from Halieaceae bacterium, assembly GCA_047635315.1. Classification (GTDB taxonomy): domain Bacteria; phylum Pseudomonadota; class Gammaproteobacteria; order Pseudomonadales; family Halieaceae; genus Congregibacter. The sequence continues at coordinate 30,095 of JBLIIW010000019.1, forward strand.
GAGCTGTCGATTCCCGCTTATTACGTGATCGCGCCGGCCGAGGCCTCCACCAACCTGTCGCGCTTTGACGGCGTGCGCTACGGGCATCGCTGCGCGAACCCCAGTGACCTGGAGGACCTGTACACGCGCAGCCGCGAGGAGGGTTTTGGCGCGGAGGTACAGCGACGCATCCTGGTCGGCACCTACGCGCTCTCCTCCGGTTACTACGACGCCTATTACAAAAAGGCGCAACAGGTACGCCGGCTCATCAGTGAGGATTTTGCGGCCGTGTTCACCCAGGTAGATGTTATCGCCGGCCCCACCACACCGGGCGTTGCCTTTGGCCTCGGCGCAAAAACTGATGACCCTACCGCCATGTATCTCGAGGACATCTACACCCTCGCCGTGAACCTCGCCGGCCTGCCCGCCATGAGTATTCCGGCCGGTTTCAGCGAGGAACTCCCGGTTGGCCTGCAGCTGATCGGCCAGCATTTCCAGGAGGGCCGCCTGCTCGCCGCCGCCCACCGGTTCCAACTGGGCAGCGACTGGCATCTCCAGCACCCCGCCATGACAGGAGCTAGCGCATGAGCTGGGAAAT
>JBLIIW010000020.1:0-30665 GCA_047635315.1 Halieaceae bacterium
ACAGTCGCTCCGGTCGCGCAAACACGATCGGATTCAGAGCATGACTGCGCCAGGAACATCTGGCCGAGTGAAACGAGGATAGACACGGTATGGATTTAAACGGGAAAGTAATCGCCATCACCGGTGGCGCCCAGGGACTGGGCTTGTGCATGGCAAAAACCCTGGCGAATGCCGGCGCAGCCATTGCATTGGTGGACCTCAACACCGCACGCCTCGATGAAGCTGTTGCGGCGTTGGAAGCTGCGGGGGGCAAGGCCCGCGTCTACACCGCTAACGTGGCCGAGGAGGCCGATGTCGAGCGCTTGTTTGTAGATATTGGTGATGATTTCGGCGCTCTCAATGGTGTCATCACCAATGCCGGCGTGCTCCGGGACGGACTGATAGTCAAGGCCAGGGATGGCAAAGTCGTATCAAAAAGGACCCTCGCGGCCTGGCAGACCGTAATCGACGTTAACCTAACTGGCGTGTTCCTGTGTGCTCGTGAAGCCTCCGCCAGAATGATCGAACTGGGCTGCGAGGGCGTGATCCTGAATATCTCCTCCGTGTCCCGGGCGGGCAATATGGGGCAGAGCAACTATTCCGCCGCCAAGGCCGGTGTTGCCGCCATGACCGTGGTATGGGCGCGAGAACTCGCGCGCTACGGGATTCGCTGTATGCGCATCGCACCGGGTTTTATCAGCACGGAGATGGTCGAATCCATGAAACCCGAAGTGCTCGACAAGATGACCTCAATGATTCCCCTGGGACGTCTGGGAACCCCAGAGGAAATTGCGGCCACCGCGCAGTTCATTTTTGAGAACGATTACCTCACGGGTCGCATAATAGAAACGGACGGCGGAATCCGCCTCTAGGCAACACGCAGACCCCGGTCCCGGGACTAGCGGGCCGGTGCAGGCCACTTCACCGTCGTACTCGCAACGCTGCCCGGCGCCTCAGGAACACAGCGCCGGGCAGCGGAGGATCAGAAGAGCCCTAGCGGGCTGGTGTCATAGCTGACCAGGAGATTCTTGGTCTGCTGGTAGTGCTCCAGGGCTATCTTGTGCGTTTCGCGGCCGATACCGGACTTTTTGTATCCGCCGAACGCAGCGTGCGCCGGGTAGGCGTGATAGCAGTTAGTCCAGACACGCCCGGCCTTTATAGCGCGGCCCATGCGATACGCTCGGTTCATATCGCGAGTCCAGAGACCCGAGCCCAGGCCAAAGTCCGTATCGTTGGCAATCGCCAACGCTTCCTCTTCGGTCTTGAAGGTCGTAACCCCGACCACCGGGCCAAAAATTTCCTCCTGGAATACGCGCATGTCGTTGGTTCCCTTCAGCAGGGTGGGCTGCACGTAATAGCCGGAAGTAAGGTCACCGTCCAGCGCTGCGGGACCGCCACCAATCAGTACTTCCGCACCCTCTGCGCGGCCAATCTCGATATAGCTGAGGATTTTGTCGTACTGTTCCTTGGAAGCCTGCGCGCCGACCATGCAATCCGTATCCAGCGGGCTGCCGCGTTTGATAAGGCTGGCGCGCTCGATAACGCGCTCCATGAAGTCCTCATACATATCTTCCTGAATCAGCGCACGGGAGGGACAAGTACACACCTCCCCCTGATTGAAGAATGCCAGTACCAGGCCTTCCACGGCCTTGCTGACAAACTCATCCTCCTGCTGCATGACATCACTGAAGTAGATATTAGGTGACTTGCCGCCCAGTTCCACCGTGCTGGGAATCAGCGTTTCCGCAGCACAGCGCAGAATGTGGTGACCAACCGGAGTGGAGCCGGTGAAGGCGATCTTGGCGATACGCTTGCTGGTCGCCAGCGCCTGCCCAGCCTCGGCGCCGTAGCCGTTAACGATATTCAATACACCTGCGGGCACCAGATCGCCGATCAATTCCATGAGCACGAGAATGGATGCCGGCGTCTGCTCTGCGGGCTTCATTACTACGCAGTTACCCGCAGCAAGTGCCGGGGCGAGTTTCCAGACGGCCATCAGTATCGGGAAGTTCCAGGGGATAATCTGCCCGACGACGCCCAGAGGCTCATGTACGTGATAGGAAACGGTCTTGGCGTCGATCTCGGCCATACTACCCTCCTGAGCGCGCAGGCACCCGGCGAAGTAGCGGAAATGGTCAGCCGCAAGCGGGATATCCGCATTCAGGGTCTCACGCACGGCCTTCCCGTTATCCCAGGTCTCGGCGACCGCGAGCATCTCGAGATTAGCTTCGATACGATCGGCAATTTTGAGCAGGGCATTCGAGCGATCGGTCACTGAGGTTGCACCCCAGGCGGCCTCGGCCTGGTGCGCGGCATCCAGAGCCAACTCGATATCTGCAGCCGACGAGCGTGGGATCTGGCAGAACACCTGGCCGTTGACCGGAGAAATATTATCAAAATATTCTCCCTCTACCGGGGCCACCCAGCCGCCGCCAATAAAATTATCGTAGCGCGTCTTGAACGTCACTACGGATCCCTCTTCGCCCGGCTGTGCATAAATCATCAGGTTCACCTTTAAGTCGTGTATTTATTGTTGGCCGTCTCACCAGCAGATGATGCGACAGGCTGGGTCCGTCTATGGAGCCATAAGAGACAGCATAGGAAACGCGCCGCCAAACATAAAGCGTACTGTAGTGCTTTTGTATTCCGTACGTTAGTAGTAAAGCCAGCGTCCGCCCTCAAGGGATCGCATCGAAGCGCTGGCTCAGCGCGCTATACCCGCTCTGCAGCGAGCGCTACACCCAGGCCGCCGCCGATGCACAGGGTCGCCAGCCCCTTCTTGGCGTCGCGCCGCCGCATTTCGTGCAGCAGGCTGACCAGAACGCGGGCGCCGGACGCACCGATGGGATGTCCCAGGGCAATAGCACCGCCATTAACATTGACCTTGGCGGGATCCCAGCCGAGATTCCGATTAACCGAGAGAGCCTGCGCGGCAAAGGCTTCGTTGGCTTCTACCAGGTCCAGATCCTCAACAGACCAGCCCGCGCGTTCCAGCACCTTTCGCGACGCGGGAATAGGGCCTGTGCCCATGATGCGCGGTTCTACACCGGCGCTGGAGCAGGCGGCTATGGTCGCCAGGGGGGTCAAGCCGAGCTCGGCGGCCTTGGCGGCGCTCATTACCAGCACAGCAGCCGCACCGTCATTGATACCCGATGCATTGCCCGCCGTGACTGTACCCTCGCGGTCAAAGGCTGGGCGCAACTTGCCCAGTGACTCCGCAGTAGTGCCGGGCCGGGGGAACTCATCCCTGGCAAAGACCACCGGTTCACCCTTGCGCTGCGGTATCTCTACGGGAACGATCTCATCGGCGAACACATCATTCTCAAGAGCTCTCGCAGCCCGAGCCTGGGACTCAGCCGCAAAGGCATCCTGATCCTCGCGACTAATAGCAAAGTCGCCGGCGATGTTCTCGGCAGTGACACCCATATGATAACCGTCGAACGCATCCGTCAATCCGTCGACAAGCATCGTATCCACAAGCGCCCAGTCGCCCATCTTGCTGCCATTGCGCGAACTGGGCAGCAGGTGCGCCGATGCACTCATGTTCTCCTGGCCACCCGCGATTACCACATCCGCATCACCGGCAAGAATAGCCTGACGCGCAAGCTGTACCGCCTTCAGGCCGCTCCCGCAGACCTTGTTGATTGTGAGCGCAGAGACGGTGACCGGAAGACCCGCATTCAGAGCGGCCTGCCGGGCGGGGTTTTGCCCCGCCCCCGCGGCCAGCACCTGTCCCATGATCACCTCATCGACAATTGCCGGATCAATGCCGGTACGCTCCAACAGCCCCTGAATCACCCGGGCGCCCAGGGCGGTGGCCGGCACAGACGCCAGACTGCCCCCGAAGGATCCAATGGCAGTGCGGCAGGCATCAACGATTACAACGGGTTCGCTCATCAGATTTCCTCTGGTTATCGGCCTCGCCGGAGGCGAAGCATTAACGTTTTGTACCGCGTGCGGCAGCGGTGAAACCGCGATTATCGCCGCAGGCAGAAATTAAAGGCATACAACTTTAGGCAAGGGTGACCGGCACCGCACGCTCAGTCTACGGCGCCTGGACTCTGGAGAGAGCCCGCTTTGTCACCCCACAACTAGCGCCGCTCTGGCAACACGCCGAACGCCTGCATAACGATCAGGCCATGCAATCAGCCCGCCACAAATACATTCAGCTTATTGCCATCGAGATCACGAAAATATCCGGCAAAAAAGCCCTCGCCCCGCGGCCCGGGTGCGCCTTCATCAGTTCCACCGAGCTCGATGGCCTTGTTATAAAAGCGCGTAACCTCATCCCTGGAGCCAACGGCGATAGCCACCATTACCCCGTTACCAACCGTCGCGGACTCGCCGTCAAAGGGCTGGGTTACGGCCAGGGAGGCGCCCGGGGCCCCTTCAGATATCCAGGCCACAAAGCTGTCTTCCTCCATCATCCGCTTGCCGCCAACCTCCGCAAGCAATGCGTCATAAAAGCTCGCTGCGCGTTGCAGATCGTTCGTTCCGATGGTTACATATCCAATCATTATCCTGCCCTCTATTGCTATATTCACACGCCGGGCGAGCGCTGCGTAAAGCGGCATCAACAGACCGGCCGGAACATTGTACGCCCGGTGTATGCTGAGCGCTGCCGCCAAAGCCCCAGGCACATCTCGAACAGCAAGCGTTGAGGATTCTCATGCACAGTATCCAGTTGCGGCCGCCCTACCTGCTCTTCATGGGCGCGGAAACACGCCGCACCTACGCCAAAACAGCACAGGGCATCTTCGACTGGCGGCCAGAGCTATGCGCGGGTCAACTGCGCCTCACAGAAAACACCGTGGACCTCGGCCTGCCCGATATGACCATCGAGCAGGCGCGCCAGGCCGGCGCCGGCTCCCTGGTGATAGGTACCGCTCTGGTGGGCGGCAGCATTCCCCACGACTGGATAGACACGCTGCGCGCCGCGACACGCGCTGGCATGGATATCGTTGGGGGCCTGCACACACGTCTGGATAGCATCCCGGTTCTTATGGAAGATGCCGCCAGAGCCGGGACGCAGCTGATCGACGTGCGCACCGCGCCCGCCCGACTGCCCATCGGCACGGGAGTAAAGCGCACGGGCCTGCGCCTGCTGACGGTCGGCACGGATTGCGCGCTGGGCAAGAAATACACGGCGCTGCAGTTGCAAAAGGATATGCGCGCGGCGGGGATAAGCGCCGACTTCCGCGCATCCGGCCAGACCGGCATTATGATTGCCGGCTCGGGAATTCCCATCGACTGCATAGTGGCGGACTTTTTGTCCGGTGCGGCTGAGATACTGTCGCCGGAAAATGAGCCGGACCATTGGGATGTTATCGAGGGCCAGGGCAGTATTTTTCATCCGGGCTACGCCGCCGTGTCCCACGGCCTGCTGCTGGGTTCGCAGCCGGATGCCTTTGTAGTTTGCCATGCGGCGGGGCGTACTCACATCGAAGGCTGGGGAGAGTTCCCGGTGCCGAGCATCGGCGAGCTCATCCAGCGTACAGTGCAAATCGGCCGCCTCACCAATCCCGGAATCCGCTGTGTGGGCATCGCCGTGAATACCTCCGCTCTGTCATCGCAGGAGGCTGCCCCTTATAAAGCCGAGCTGGCGGAGCGCTATCAACTGCCCTGCGTCGACCCCCTCGCCGACGGCACCGGGCCTATCGTCGCAACACTCCAGACGCTTTCCCCAGCAAGCTCACAGAGGTTTTAGTCCATGCAGATCGCCATCGACATCATTTCTTTCCCCCTGAGCAAACCCTTTGCGATCACCGGGCACGTGTTCACGGAAACCAACACCCTGCGTGTGACCCTGAAGCAGGGTGGAGCGACCGGTGTTGGCGAAGCCGTGGGCGTCTACTATCTGGGGGAAACGGCGCAGAGCATGGCCGCGGAAATTGAGGCCATAGGCGGGCAGATCGGCGACGCACTCAGCGGCGAGCAAATCCAGTCGCTGCTGCCCCCGGGCGGCGCTCGCAACGCACTGGATTGCGCCTTCTGGGATTTGCGCGCCAAGCGGGCAGGGAAATCTGTCTGGGAGCTTCTGACCATAGTGCCAAAGGAACTCACCACCGTGTTCACTCTGGGGATGGAAGCACCTGAGGTGATGGCGCGCTGGGCCGCAGAAGCCAGTCGTTTTCCGCATCTGAAGATCAAGCTCGATGCGAACCAGCCCATGGAAAAACTGGAAGCCGTACGGGCGGCGCGTCCGGATGCAGAATTGATCATCGACGTCAATCAGGGCTGGAACCTCGAGTCGCTCCGGGACTACCTCCCGCACTGCGCGCGCCTGGGTATACGCATGATTGAGCAACCGCTGCCCCGCGACGAGGACCAGGGGCTGGAAGATTTCAACTCACCGGTACCCCTGGGCGCCGATGAGTCCTGCCTGCACAGCGGCGAGTTTAAGGTCGCCGCAAGTCGCTACGATGTACTGAATATCAAGCTGGATAAATGCGGGGGTTTGAGCGAAGGGCTCGCTCTGGTGCGTGCTGCGCAGGAGGCGCGTATGGGTTTAATGGTCGGCAATATGACCGGCACCTCCCTGTCGATGGCACCCAGCTATGTTATCGGCCAGTACTGTGGTTTCGTGGATATCGACGGTCCGCTGCTATTAGCCAACGACGTCCCGCACGGTCTTAACTATCGCGATGGCGGCCTCGTCGAGCCGCCCTCAAGGGCTCTTTGGGGCTAGGACCGCCTGCGCTCACTTAACTGCTAGAGTCCGCAGTCCTCCCGCGCTGGTACCCGTTCATGAGCAGACCGAGCATCTCACCCGTCCAGGCTCTTGACCACCTGCGGATCAGTGTCGCCGATCTCGATGCCCAAACGGTCAATTACCAGGCGCTGTTCGGGGTACCACCGCGCTGGAAGGGTATTATTGCCGGCGCTGAATCTGCCGTCTTCCAGGCGGGAAACGTGGCGGTTTGGCTGCTGGCGTCGACCAGTCCTCGTGGACTCGAGGGCGTCTGCTTTCGCGTCGACGATATAGAGCGAATGCGCCGGCGCCTCAAGAGTGTGGGCGTAGCCTTCGGAAAAAGCGTTGCTCATGACCCGCTCTGGGCGTCTGAGGAGCACGGCGATCCGCTGCGCATGGACGCTGTGGAATGCTCGAGCACACGAGGCCTTAGCCTGGCGTTCGTGGACCGACCGCAGCCGTATGCCGCCACTGATTCAAGGGAAATAGAAGGACTCGACCACGTCGTCATTGCTTCCGGCGATGCACAGGCGACGGCTTTTCTACTCGCCGCACAACTCGGTATGGATATGCGTATGGACATCCGGCGCCCGGAGTGGGATGCACGACTCCTGTTCTTTCGCTGCGGCGACCTGATTGTCGAGGTTTTTGAGCAGTTGGGGCAGACCGGGGACGCCAAGGAGCAGCCCACAGACGACAGCTTCTACGGACTCACCTGGCGGGTACCGGACGCGGACGCCGCGCACCAGCGACTGGAGGCCAGCGGCTTCGACGTCTCGGCGGTGCGCAGCGGTCGGCGCCCGGGCTCGCGCGTGCTGACGGTTCGCGACCGTACGGCACAGGTGGCCACCCTACTGATAGAGAGCCCAGCCCCATAAAAAACGGGAGCCGAAGCTCCCGTTAAGTTCTTAAGGCTATCCGAACGATCAGAAATCGTACAGCAGACGCAGATAGGCGAGCCTACCGTTGAAACCGCCCGGTGCAAACTGGCTGTACTGATTGCCCACGCCGGCGGCGGCGTTGGGGTTCTCGTCCGGCGTCTCATCCAGAAGGTTGTTCGCTCCCACTACGACTGAAAGTCCGGAGTCAGTGAAGCTATAAGCCACCTCTGCATCCATGAGCGCGTAACCGTCGTAGGTGATTGAGTCCTCAGAATCGAGCCAGTCATCGAAGTAGGAATAGCGAGCCATCATGCGCCAGTCGCCCATTGAGTGGGTCGCCATCAGATTCCAACGCGTCTGGGGCAGGCCTTCCTCAAGTTCACGGGTACGATCCGGATTAATAATACCGCTGTCGCTGTTGGTCACCTCGGTCTCGGTCTGGTTGTAAGCCACGTTGAAGTCCGTAAGTCCCATGTCCGACTCCAGAGAGTAGGTCGCGACAAGATCGAAGCCCGTGGTTTCAGTTTCCAGGCCGTTGGTGAAGAAGCGGAAGGTTGCGAGGCTGTCGGCACCGGCAACACCCTGATCAATCAGTGCGTCGATTTCCTCGGCGGTGAGCACGAAATTCTGGGAGATCGCCAGGCGATCCTCCAGTTCGATCTTGAAATAATCGAGTGTCACTGCCAGGTTGCCGAACTCGAGGATTATCCCCGCGGACATGTTGGTCGACTCCTCAGGCTCGAGACCCACGCCACCGCGAAGCTGGGCCACCGGGCTCAGAGAGGGAATCGTACCGTTGTTTTCCAGCTCGTTGGTCGCCAGGTTGAACTCTGTGGAGACGTTAAAGGCGTTCGACTGCCCGGGTGTCGGCGCCCGGAACCCGGTGCTGAAACTGCCGCGCAGGGAGACGTTTTCGTTGATCTCAAAGTGGGTCGCTACCTTGCTGTTGGTGGTCGACCCAAAATCACTGAAGTCTTCCCAGCGTACCGCCGCAGCGAGCAGCCATTTCTCGGTGATATCTGCCTCAACATCCACGTACAGGGCGATGTTGTCACGCGACCAGTTACCCGAGGCAAGCGGACCAAAACCAGGAAATCCGTTGGAGGCCGCGGAGAAACCCTGATCGGCAAGTGGGCCCACTTGCCAGGAGGCCTGATCGCCGATGGTGATCTCAAACTCTTCCTCGCGCCACTCGAAACCACCGGCAACATTGAGGTCTGAGGCCAGCCCCTCGATTGCGATCGGGTAGTTAAGATCGATGTTGACGTTCTTCTCAATCTGCGTGTAGGCGCCCGGGTCGAACGACGTGGGCGACTGCGGCCCCAGAGAGGCATTTACCGTATTGCTGATAAAGAAATCCGCATTGTTGTAGCCAAAGCTGCCGCTCACGTCGTAGCCCAGTCCGCTATCCAGGGTTCCGCGTGTGCCGACCACCAGCGAGAAGTCCTCGGTCTCCGCACCAAAGCTCGGCGTAAAACCACCGGGGAAGTCCCCGTTAAACACGAAGCAGTTCGGATCGGCTATGACCGCCTGCAGACCGGCCGTATCGGCCGGGTCAAGGTCCGTCGGGCAATTGCCAGAAAGATCCGGTGTTATATCGCCCACCAGACGATTATCACCGTTGGCAAAAACCGCCGCGCGGGTATCCGGGTTACGGAAGTAGAAGCCGCCTTCGACCTCTTTGGAGGCGTAGTTGCCGAAAGCGTACGCCTCGGAGCTGTCCGAAAGGGCAAAGCCAAGATTCACGAAGGTCTTGAGATCGTCCTTAACTTCCGGACTACCCCAGATCTGCGCAGGATCACCGACCGCCGTGTTGCCAGCCGCAATCAGCGCTGCCGCATCATCCCGCTGCACGCTGCGATTGGTGGGGTCCGCCTCGCCATACTCAAAACTGGCATTGATAAAACCGTCGTCCGTCAGCGGGGCGCCGATGTTGCCGGCAATGGAATAGACGTTCTCGCCCCCTTCCGTAAACTCGCCGTAGCGAGCCTCAATTGAGCCACCCTCGTTGTAGTCTTTGAGGATAAAGTTCATCACGCCAGCAATGGCGTCTGAACCATACTGGGCCGCAGCGCCATCGCGCAGGACTTCAACCTGCTTGAGCGCAATAGCGGGAATCACGGAAATATCCGGGCCCTGGGCGCCGTCACTGACGCCGTTGCCCAGCCAACTGATAACGGATGCACGGTGTCGTCGCTTACCGTTCACCAACACCAGAGTGTGATCCGGAGCCAGCCCGCGCAGGTTAGCCGGACGCACAACGGAGGCGGCGTCGCTGATCGGCTGTGAATTCACGTTAAAGGAAGGCACGGAATTGCGCAGCAAGGTGGTCAGATCGCTGGATCCCTGATTGCGAAACTCATCGCCAGACAATACGTCTACGGGTGCTGCAGAGTCGAATACGGAGCGCGCCGCGGCGCGGGATCCGGTAACCACAACCTCTTCAAGCTGCGCATCCTGTGCCAGGGCGACGGGCGCGCCCAGCAGGGCGGCGTGCACGGCCGCGACCAGTGTTATCTTGGGTGTTGAAAATACTCGCATAGTTCTTCCTCATTATAGTTATATTTGCCATGCCCCCCCCCGTTACACAAAGCCCATCAAATCTGATGAAACCACCGGAAAGATACATTTGTGTCATCAAGCTTACCCCACAACCGGCACGACCATCTGTGTACAATTAACGGTAAGAATTCCGCAAGGCGCAGCTCACATTGACCCTGCGCCGAAGGTTCACCCCGCTCAATCGGGCTGACCTTCTTTCAGCCCCAGCACAATCTGCGCAGCCTATACAGGGGCTTCGGGCGCACTTTTTTGCTATATTCCCCGCCCCGTCCCGTTCCGACAATAGAAGCTGACCAGACTCAATGACCTACTGCCTTGCCATTGCCTTAGAAGAAGGTCTGGTCTTCTGCTCGGACTCACGCACCAATGCCGGCCCGGACAGGGTCAGCACCTACAGCAAAATGCATCGCTTTTCAGTGCCCTACGAGCGCTCAATGGTCATTCTCAGCGCCGGTAATCTGGCCACCAGCCAAGCGGTGATCGCGCAGATCCAGCGCGATCTTGAAGAGGACGCCGAGTTCAATATCTACAATGGGCGCTATATCAGTGATATCGCTGATTATGTAGGCGAAATCAGTATTCAGGAGCAGCAGAAGTACTCCAAGAAAGGCGGGCCCAATGCCGGATTCAACGCGGCGGCAACCTTTATTATCGGCGGGCAGATAAAAGATCATGCCCCGGAGCTGTACATGATCTACCCGGAAGGCAATCACATCACCGCCTCCGGTCTCTACCCCTACCTGCAGATCGGCGAGGTCAAGTACGGCAAACCCATCCTGGACAGGATTGTTCGCAGCGAGACCCCCGTGGAGACGGCCATGCGCTGCGCCCTGGTGTCTATCGATTCAACCATGCGCTCCAATGCCACCGTGGGCCCACCGCTGGAGTGTCTTTTCTACCGCCGGGACAGTCTCATGCCCCATGAGCTGTACTGCCTTCTGGAGGAACATCACCCCTATCTGGCCGAACTGCGCCAGAGCTGGGATGACAATATCCGCCTGGCCTTCGACAATCTGCCCGCGATCAGCGCAGTTTTCGCAGACGCTGAATCCCCTGCTAGATGAGTTCCAGTTTCTCGGCCACTGATTCGTGGATGACGAAGGGATAGGCGTCGCCTCGCCCGACGCTGCGGTTCAGCTCGTTCAGCTCGTTCAGCTCGTTCAGCTCGTTCAGCATCAGGCTGATGCGTGACCAGGCCGCCAGGGTAACCATTTCACTGCGCAGAGGGTCGTAGCCCAAGGCTGAGCTGCAGCTAATACAAAAGTCGTTCTTGAACTAGACGGGGCTGCTGCAATCGCAGGAGAATCGCCTCATGCAGACTTACTGCTGAACCACGTCTCGTCAATCGCCTGATGCAGGTCGCTGATGATTTTCTGCAGATCGTCGATATAGTCGTGTAGCTCGGCCTGCTCGAAGTTCAGGGCCTCAAAGCCCCGCAGCTTGCGACGGGCGCGCTCCGTAACGCGCAGGGCCAGTTGCTTATTGCTAAGGGGCCCCAACAGTTGGCGAATTTCACGCACGCAGAAGCCCACGGAGCGCGGGAAGGTCTGTTCCGTGAATACAAAGTCTACCGCAGCGTTTTTCTCTACCTGTGGACCGATCATGCGGCGATAGGCCCCCAGCGCGGATAGCGATTTCAGCAGCGTACCCCACAACAGATGCTCGATCGCGTGGGGCGTGCCCTCCTTGTCCAGAAAGTCGGACGCCCCCACATCGATAATTCGGGTCGTCATGTCCGCCCGCTCAAGAAGCTGGCCAATCATGATGAAACGGTAGGTGTGATCCCGGCACAAGGTGCTGCGCAGCACGCCATTGACCACCTGAGCGCGTTGCACAACCTGCTCCAGGAACTCCTGCCGGCTGCGCCGTCCAACGGACTTATCCGCAGCATCGCGGGTATAAAGATAAAACTCATTAACCAACTCCCACACTTCGTCGGGGAGTACATCGCGCGTTGTACGCACGTTTTCCCGGGCCGCGTGCACCGCGAAGGGAATACTACAGGGGGCCTCTGCCTCACCAATCAGCATACGCAGTACATTCTGTTCATTGCGCACCCGGAACCAGTCTTCGAACACCGTATCCGCTTCGAGAATGCGCATCAGAATGTCCCAACCCGGCTGCGAACCCCTGGGGATATCCATCACCAGGTGGTTGTAGGAGGCCACCAGGCGCGCCGTATCCTCCGCACGCTCGATATAGCGAGCCATCCAGTACACGCGTTGCGCCACCCGCGACAGCATGGTCATAGCCGTCCCTCCACAATCCAGGTGTCCTTGCTACCACCCCCCTGTGAGGAATTCACCACCAACGAGCCTTCCACCATCGCCACGCGCGTCAGGCCCCCGGGCGTCACCCAGGTATCGCGACTCTGCAGGATGAAAGGCCTCAGATCGAGATGCCGGGGCTTGACCTCGTCGCCGATAAAGGTGGGTGCCGTGGACAGTGCAAGAGTTGGCTGGGCGATGTAGTTACGCGGATTTGCCTCAATCAACGCGGCAAACTTGCGGTGTGTTGCCTTGTCAGCGTGAGGCCCGACCATAAGGCCATAGCCCCCGGATTCGTTGGCGGGTTTTACCACCAGGTCGGCAATATTCTTCAACACATACTCGCGGTCTTTCTCGCGCATGCACAAATAGGTCGGCACGCTGCGCAGGAGCGGCTTCTCCTTGAGGTAATAGCGGATCATCTCGGGCACAAAAGCGTATACGACCTTGTCGTCGGCAACGCCAGCACCCGGGGCATTGGCGATAGCTACATTACCCGCCCGCCAGGCGCGCATCAGACCGCTCACGCCGAGCGCAGAGTCCTCGCGAAATACCTCCGGATCAAGGAAGTCTTCATCGATGCGTCTATAGATCACATCAACACGAAGCGGTCCGTCGACCGTACGCATGCACACGCATTCGTCGTCGTCCACGAACAGATCAGCGCCCTCGACCAGCTCCGCCCCCATGCCCTGGGCGAGAAAAGCATGCTCAAAGTAGGCGGAGTTGTAGATTCCTGGGGTGAGCACAACGATGACCGGCCGCTTGCGTTCCCGGGGGGATAGCGCCGCAAGGGTGCGGTACAACTGCGATGGATAATCGTCCACGGGCAGAATGCTGTAGTTCTCGAAGAGTTCCGGCAGCACCCGCTTGGTAATCTCGCGGTTCTCAACCATGTAGGACACGCCGGAGGGGACACGGAGGTTATCCTCAAGCACGTAGAATTGGCCGTCCTCATTGCGAACCAGGTCCGAGCCACAGATATGTGCCCAGACGCCAAAGCGCGGCGATACCCCCATACACTCGGGCCTGAAGTTACCCGACTCAAGCACGACTTCCGCGGGGACCACACCGTCGGCAAATATCTTCTGTTTGTTGTACACATCATTGATAAAAAGGTTCAGCGCGCGGCTGCGCTGTTCGAGACCGCGGCGCACGCCGGCCCATTCTTTGCTGGTGATCACCCGGGGGATCAGATCAAAAGGCCAGGCTCGATCGATGTTGCCCGCCTCGCTGTAAATGGTAAAGGAGATGCCCATCTCCCGAATAGCGACTTCCGCCGCGGTCCGCCGGGCAGCGAGCTCTTCAGCTGGCAGTTGCGCAAGAAACTTCACGGCCGGACGAGCCACCTGGCGCGGATTGCCTTTATCGGTCACCAGTTCATCGTAAAAGTCACTGGCCCGGTAGTTTTTCCAGCTTGCTTCCATGCCCTTCCCCCGTCTGGCTTCGCCCCCGTAGCGAGGCCGCACACAGTGTATCAATCCGATCAGTTCAGCGCTGCGATACGGCAGCGCTGGACCTGTCGCCCATTCTCCTGAAGAATCACGGTAACTGGAACTGCGAGTATTGAACGATGATAAAAACCCACTACCGCGCCTGCCACCTCTGCGAGGCGATCTGCGGCCTGAAGATCGAGACCCGCGGGGAAGAGATCCTGTCGATCAAAGGTGATCCCGATGATCCGCTCAGCCGTGGGCATATATGCCCCAAGGCCGTTGCCCTGCGCGATATACACGAGGACCCAGACCGCTTGCGCTACCCGGTGCGACGCATTACGCAGGATGATGGCAGCCACCAGTGGGAGGAGATTTCCTGGGACGAGGCCCTGGACACAACAGCCAAGGCCCTCATGCACACTTACCGGGAGCATGGCGTCGATGCAATAGGGGCCTACCTCGGCAACCCCGCGGTGCATAACTACGGCATGCTCACACACCAGAACCACCTGTTCCGATGGCTGCGCACGCGCAACCGCTACTCCGCTACGTCGGTCGACCAGCTACCGCATCACCTCACTTCCCTCTGGCTGTTCGGGCACAAGTCCCTGTTCCCGATCCCGGACATCGACCGCAGCGACTATTTCCTGATGCTGGGTGCCAATCCCCTGGCCAGCAATGGCAGTATCTGGACCGTTCCGGGCATCAAGAAACGCATCCAGGGCCTGCTCGAGCGTGGCGGCAAGCTGGTGGTACTGGATCCGCGGCGCACGGAGACTGCGGCGATCGCCAGCGAATACCATCCGATAGTCCCGGGCAGCGACGCCCTGTTCCTCGCCGCCCTGCTCAACACGCTGTTTGAGGAGAAGCTGGCTGATCCCGGCCGTTTGCAGGCCTTTACCAGCGGTCTCGATGAGGTTGCCGCGGCCGTGCGCCCTTTTACCGCCGAGCACGCTGCAACGCACTGCGGCATCGCGGCAGAGACCCTGCGCGCCATTGCACGGGACTTCGCAGCCGCCGGTGCGGCCATCTGCTATGGCCGCATGGGCGTCTCCACACAGCGTTTTGGCGCTCTTTGCCAATGGCTGATACAGATTATCAATATCGCCACGGGCAATCTCGATCGTGAGGGCGGCAGTCTGTTTCCCCTGCCAGCCGTAGACCAGGTGCCGCGCACGGGCCCCGGTGGTTTCGCCCGGCACCACAGTCGCGTGCGCGGTCTCCCGGAATTTGACCGGGAGCTACCCGCCGCCGCCATGGCCGAGGAAATCACTACCGCGGGCGAAGGACAGATTCGCGCCATGTTTACCGGTGCGGGCAACCCCGTGTTGTCCACGCCAAACGGGCGCGCACTGGATGAGGCCCTGGCAACGCTGGACTTTATGGTCTCTCTGGACCCCTACATCAACGAAACCACCCGCCACGCGCACATTATCCTCCCGCCCACCTCGCCTCTGGAGCACGACCACTACGACATCGCTTTCCACAACAATGCGGTGCGCAATACCACGCGTTACAACCCCCCGGTCTTCGATCCGGAGGCGGGCAAGCTCCACGATTGGGAAATTTTCGCCGCCCTGGGCGAGCGCGTCGCAAAAGCCCTGGGCGAAGAGCCAAAGGCGTCGGTTCCCCCGGCAGAAATGATGGATGTAAGTCTCAAGTACGGTCCCTATGGAACAGACACTGAATTTGCCCTGAGCCTGCAAAAACTTCGCGACAACCCATCCGGCATCGATCTCGGCCCGCTGCGACCCATGCTGCCCGAGCGGTTAATGACAGCGGAGCACAAGATCAACTGCGCCACCCCGGCGCCCATGGAGGACCTCGAGCGCCTCGCCAGTACCTTCAGCGCCACAGAACGCGCGCCGGGGCTGCGCTTGATCGGTCGACGCCATGTGCGCTCCAACAACTCCTGGATGCACAACTACCACCTGCTGGTAAAAGGTAAGCCGCGCCACCAGCTGCTGGTACACCCCGAGGATCTGCGCGAACACAAGATGCAGGACGGCGAGCAGGTGAGGCTGCGCTCCCGCAGCGGAGAGGTGACTGTCACGGTGCAGCTATCCGAGGATATGATGCCCGGGGTGGTGAGCCTGCCGCATGGCTATGGGCACGACCGCGCGGGAGTTCGGCTGCAAACGGCCCGTCTTCACGCCGGTGTATCCTGTAACGATGTCACGGATGCGAATTATCTGGATGAACTGTCAGGGAACGCGGCGGTCAACGGCGTACCCGTATCGCTATCTTCGCTGAACTGAACTGAACTGAACCGAGCCGGCGGACTCGCGCCGCTCCTCTACACCCGGGAGAAATAGCATGGAAGTTGGGACCATTGTTTTCTGGCTAGTGATCGTGGGGCTGGCGTTCTACGTCATCAACATCTACAACACTCTGGTCAGTCTGAAGAATCGCCACGAAAACGCCTTTGCGCAGATAGAAGTACAGCTCAAGCGGCGCTATGACCTGATTCCAAACCTCGTGGAAACCGCCCGCGCCTATATGGCACATGAGCGCGAGACCCTGGAAGCGGTGGTCAGTGCACGCAACGAGGCCGCCTCGGTGCTCAAGGCACTGGGCGAAGGCGGTGCCGGCGCACCGCCCATGGCCAGCCTGGCCAGCGCTGAAAATAATCTGCAGGGCGCCCTGGGCAAGCTGAATGTGACCATGGAGGCCTATCCGGACCTCAAGGCCAGCGAAAACATGCAGCAACTGACCGAAGAACTGACCAGCACAGAGAATCGCGTGGCCTTTGCACGCCAGGGTTTCAACGACGCGGTTATGGCCTTCAACACCTACCGACAAAGCTTCCCCGCGACGGTGCTGGCGGCAACCTTTGGTCATCCGGCCGACGCTGAGCTCCTCGAGTTCGAGGATTCGGCGCAGATCCAGGCCGCGCCGAAGGTCAGTTTCTAGCGTTAGGTTAACGGCCGGCGGCCATGGATTTTTTCGCTCAACAGGATCGAGCGCGGCGCAATACCCGGCTGCTGCTGGTTCTCTTTGGCGTGGCGGTGCTGGCGCTGATCCTGCTGATCAATCTGCTTATCAGCGGCTTCATCTGGTTTGGCCGGGACTACAACCTGTACGCGGGCGGCGGCG
This sequence comes from Halieaceae bacterium, assembly GCA_047635315.1. Classification (GTDB taxonomy): domain Bacteria; phylum Pseudomonadota; class Gammaproteobacteria; order Pseudomonadales; family Halieaceae; genus Congregibacter. The sequence continues at coordinate 16,913 of JBLIIW010000020.1, forward strand.
GTTTTGAACGCTATCTCTCAGTGCTGTCCTGGGAGCGCTTCCTCACCATCGGCATCGCAGTCGCCGCCACCATTGCCCTGGTATCAATGATCCGCTGGCTGCAGCTCGCGTCCGGGGGCAAGTCCATCGCCGAAGGCATGGGGGGCCGACGCATCCTGCCCCAGACCCGCGACCGCTATGAAAAGCGTTGCCTCAACATCGTTGAAGAACTGGCGCTCGCCGCCAACATGCCGGTACCGCCGCTCTACGTCATGCCTGAGGAGCGCGGCATCAACGCTTTTGCCGCCGGCGCTACGCCGGCCGACGCCGTGGTTGCAGTTACGCGCGGCGCCCTGCTGCAACTCAAACGCGAGGAACTCCAGGGCGTCATCGGGCATGAATTCAGTCATATACTCAACGGCGACATGCGTCTGGGCATTCGCCTTGCGGCCCTGCTCAAGGGCATCACTTTCATCGGTGACGTGGGGCACTTCCTGTTGCGTCTGGGAGCCTACGGCATCGGTTCCAAAAGCAAGCGCAGTGAACGTGGCGCAGCGCTTCCGCTCATTGGCCTGGGTCTCATGGTGATTGGCTGGCTGGGCTCCCTCGCCGCAGGCGTCATAAAAGCCGCCATCAGCCGCCAGAAGGAATTTCTTGCGGATGCCAGTGCCGTACAGTTCACCCGCGACACGGCGGGCATTGCCAACGCCCTCAAAATGATCGGCGGCTTTCTGCCCGGAACGCTGGTCCACGCGGCGCGCGCCCCGGAGATGTCGCACATCTTTTTTGGCGAGGTACAACATCGACTCTGGGAGGGCTTTGCCACCCATCCACCACTGGAGTTGCGCATTCGTCGCCTCGACCGGGAATGGAACGGTCAGTTCATAGAGCGGGCGGAGCTTCGCTACAACACCGAGCCGCTGACGGCCAATAGCACTCAGGCGGGCGTCGGACGGGCCTCGCTGGTCGCCGCTGCAGCAGCGAGTCTCGCCGGGGGGAGAACTCCCGCAGGCAGAGAACACGACGCCGGGGACGCCAGCTTCGATGAGGGTCCCACGGCGGCCCTCGCAGGCGAGGACGCGACACCCGGCGACACAATAGCCGGGACAGATGGCGCGGAATCCGGCTCCCTGACGGTGAAGCTGCACGAGGTTGCCGAAGAGCCCCTGGGCGCGACGGCGCTGGCGCTGGCACTGCTGGTGGTACGGCAGGCGGAAAGCAGCCAAGCACTGGCGATCATTGCGCAGCAGGGGCCGCGCGGTCAAGCCGAGGTGGTACAGTCGCTGCTGCCCGACGTCAGTCGACTGGAGGTCGGTGAGCGCTTTCCAATCATGGCCACGGCCATGCCCGCCCTGAAAAGCATGTCCACACCCCAGTACCGGCAATTCAAATCTACCCTGCTCGCTGTTATCCGGGTGGACCAACGCACAGACCTGTTCGAATGGTGCCTGTTTCAACTTCTGCGCCACTATCTTGATGCGGAGTATCTGCGGGTTGTGGCGAGCCGCCCGCGCTTCAATCGCCTGAGCAAGATCCGCGCGCCGCTGCGCCAGGTGCTCTCCGTCCTCGCGCACCAGGGTGGCGGCGACAGCGAAGCGGCTTTCGCCGTGGCCACCGCCTCGCTTGAACTTCGGGAACTGGTAATGCTGCCTCTGGAGTCCTGCAGCGTCGCCGAATTCAGTCGTGCAGTGAACACCCTGGCCGACTGTTATCCATTGCTGAAACCACGCATTCTCAAGGCCATGGCGCTGGCGGCAGCGGATGATGGTGAAGTCTGCCCTCTCGAGCGGGAACTGGTGGTTGCAGTGGCCGCAGTGATGGACTGTCCTCTCCCCCCGGAGCTCGCGCTGCAGTGAGCTGAGCCGGGCAGACCCTTCAGGGATGGCTTTAGTCAAATTCGCCCAGTCGTATCCGCGGCGCTAGCCAAGCGGGAAAGCTCTGCTAAGCTCATTAACAAGCGCAGTCGAATAATGCCACCAGGGAAGGTGGCACGTTGCTCGATGCGATCACTCACACGCCTATAGCAACACCGCTGCAGCTATGGCTGTTTAAAGAATCCCCCGGGGAATCGATGAACAGCCGGCGACAGCCAATGGAACAGGGAGGTTCCGACAATGACCAGATGGTATGACCCCACCGCAAGACCCCGCACGACTCACCCGGCTGTTCGCTCAGCTCCAGCGCCGGTACTGACACCGGAAAGCATCAACGCTATTCGCCGGGGCTGTCTGCCAGACACCGCCCCAGGCCAACGCCGCGACGTTCACGAAAGCTCCAGCCTGAACACGGCCAGACCACCGGCATCGGCAATGCCACCGGTACCGGCGGTGCCACCGCGACCCACCCCAACGTCGATAGATGATGCCGAGCCGGGCTATCTGCCGCTGTCGCGCACCACCGACCGGGTACTGCGAATACTGCTTGATGCGGACTTGTCCAGGGTGCGCGGAGAGAGCGTGGCGGAGGGACTGGGGATCAGTTGCACCACGCTTCGTCGCCGTCTGCGCAACGATCACACCAGTTATCAGTTCCTGTTGGATCGCGCGCGCCAGTACCGTTGCGAATCGCGTCTGCGAGATCACTGGCTACCGGGAAAATGTCTTGCAGAGGAGCTGGGTTATCTCGAGGTAAACAGCTTTTACCGTGCTTTTCGCCGCTGGACGGGACTGAGCTACTCTGCCTACAAGCTGGCTTATCATTGAGTCCTCGCCCCGGCGCTCGCCATGGGCGGCGCCGGGGCGAGGCTCGTGGACTGCAGGTCCCGTGGATGCGGACCGGTGAAAGAACCGCCTAGCTAAAGGGGTCGTGCAGGATCATCGTTTCCAGTCGGTCTGGCCCGGTGGAGATGATATCGATGGGCGCGCCTACCAGCGTCTCTATCAGGTCGATGTAGTCACGGGCCGCTTTGGGTAAAGCGTCAAGCGAACGCGCGCCTGCAGTGGTCTCCGTCCAGCCGGGAACGGTTTCGTAGACGGGCACCAGCCCCTCGTAGTCGTCCGAGTCCATGGGGTTGGCTACGGTCTCGCCCTTGGCGTCCGTGTAGCCGATACATATCTGGATGGACTCCAGGCCGTCGAGCACGTCCAGCTTGGTCAGGCACAGTCCGCTTATCGAGTTGATATTGACGGCGTTGCGCAGAGCCACCGCATCGAACCAACCGCAGCGCCGCGCGCGCCCGGTGGTGGCACCAAACTCGTGGCCCCGCTCGGCGAGATGTTTGCCGGTATCGTCAAACAACTCGGTCGGAAACGGCCCAGACCCGACGCGCGTCGTATAGGCCTTGGTAATTCCCAGTACGTAATCGAGATACAGGGGCCCGAAACCCGACCCGGTCGCCGTGCCACCTGCGGTGGTATTGGAACTGGTCACGAAAGGATAGGTACCGTGATCGATGTCCAGCAGCGAGCCCTGCGCGCCCTCAAAAAGAATACTGCGCGACTGCTCGCGCAGCTGGTGCAGGAGCGCGGTCACATCCGCCATCATCGGCAGCAGTTGCTCTCCGAGCAGAAGCGTTGATGCCAATACCTCATCCGCATCGAGAGTGCCTACGCCGTAGAAATGTTGCAGCTGGAAATTGTGGTACTCCATGACTTCGCGCAACCTGGATTCGAAGCGCGACGGGTCCTGGAGGTCGCCCAATCGCAGCCCCCGACGCGCGACCTTGTCCTCATAAGCCGGACCGATACCGCGTCCCGTCGTGCCGATCTTGGCGGCACCGCGCCGAGCCTCGCGCGCATTGTCCAGGGCCGCGTGGTAGGGGAGTATCAACGGACAGGCCGGGGAGATACGCAGACGCTCACGAACCGGCACCTGTCGCTCCTCGAGCTCGGCGATCTCACTCAACAGCGCTTCCGGTGACAACACCACCCCGTTGCCGATACAGCAGATAACACCGTCGCGGAGAATCCCGGAGGGAATGAGGTGCAGCACCGTCTTCACGCCATCACAGACCAGCGTATGCCCCGCGTTGTGACCACCCTGAAAGCGGACAACAGCATCAGCACGATCGGTCAGCAGGTCGACAATCTTGCCCTTCCCCTCGTCACCCCACTGGGTGCCGATGACTACCACGTTCCTGCTCATCGTCTATCCCTCGTCTATTACTGTGCGCGGCATCGGCTGGAGCTGCCAGTGGCCGTCAATCATGGTGAGTTCACGAGTGCAACGCGGATCCGCAATACCGCCGAGCGAGACGATTACCGTCTCTCCTCCGGAGCGCAGCTCGCCGATACGGGCGAGAAGCGCCGCATCCTCTATGCAGGGCGCGGCAATAGCCGCCTCCCTGAGGTCCGGGACGCTCACCTGGCCCGCCAGCAAGCGGAGGTCCGTCGCGAAACCTGTCGCCGGACGCGCCCGGCCGTACACCGCACCAACGTTGTCATAGCGTCCACCGCGAGCGAGGGCTTCACCCAAACCCGGCGCATAAACGGCAAAAACGACACCCGTGTGATAGTGGTAGCCACGCAGTTCCGCGAGATCTATATAGAGCTGCAAACCCGGATAGCGCCGCTGCAGCGCAGAGGCCAGCTCGCGCAGCTGGGCGAGCGCCGCGCTTACCACCGGCGCTTCGTCCGCAAACAGCGCCTCTGCCCGATCCAGCACGTCCAGGCCGCCATGCATATCGAGCAGCGCGTCAAGCCAGCGCGCGCCAGGCTCGGGCAGGCTGGCAAGCAGCGGCTCAAGATCCGGGCGTGATTTTCTCTGCAGGGCTCCGAATATGGCGGCCTCCTGATCATCGTCAGGGACCTGGCAGGCGGCGAGCACATGACCAAAAATGTCCCCGTGCCCGAGGTCCAGAGTGAGGCCATCAGCGGCTGCGATACCCGCCGTATCGAGCATGGCCAACATGAGATCAATAACCTCAATATCGGCTGCGAGACTGGCGTCACCGTACAACTCAGCGCCGAGTTGCAGCGGCGAGCGAGATGCGGCGAGGGATCGCGCGTGCGTGTGCAGCGTGGTCCCCGCATAACACAGCCGGTTGATGGATTCGCCGCCCATGCTATGCGCATCCATACGCGCCACCTGCGGCGTGATGTCCGCGCGCAAACCCAGCATGCGGCCGGTCAGCTGATCCGGCACCTTAAAAGTCAACAGGTCAAGATCTTCACCAACCCCCACCAGCAGGGAGTCGGTAAATTCAGCGAGCGGGGGCATAACCAGTTGGTAACCCCAACGCGCGGCGCACGCCAGCAGCTCGCGGCGCAGCGCCTCCACGTGGGCTGCAGCCTCCGGGAGCAACTCGTCAATACCGTCGGGCAGCTGCCAGGGCTGCGCCGATGTCAGTCGGGGCACGTCAGTTCACCAAATACAGCAGAAATATACCGAACAGCATGCTGCCCAGACCGAAGCGACGGATACTGGCATCGTCAAGCTGTGCCACCGTCGCAACCATGCTTCTCCAGCGCGAAGGGCTCAGAAAGGGCGCAGAACCCTCGATCACAAACACGAGTGCTACCGCCACTGGAAAAACCTGCCAGAAATCCATGCCACGTCCGCCCCGCCAGTACAGCATCGAGCGCTCCCGGTGCAGGCTATCTGTTCCCCAAAAGAAAAACCGCGAAAACCATAATGCCCAACCGGCCATCATCGCTTACCGCGGTGGCTAAACTCTATCACAGCAACGCCGGCCTTAGCGCCGGCGCGCCCGCCCTATCGCCCCTATTTCGACCCCGAAGAATCCTTAAGGTAGCGGAAGAATTCACTGTCCGGCTGCAGCAACATGACGTTGCTGCCCCCGTCGAACGCCGTCTGGTAAGCGCTCAGACTTCTGGTAAAGCTGTAGAACTCCGGATCTACGCCAAATGCTGCGGCGTAAATAGAAGTTGCCAGCGCATCACCCTGACCGCGAATCTGCTCCGCCTCACGATAGGAATTCGCCAGCAGCACAGTGACCTCACGATCGGCTGCCGCTTGAATACCCTCGGCGAGTTCCTGTCCCTGGGAGCGGCGCTCTCGCGCCTCTTTTTCCCGCTCCGCATTCATACGGCGAAACACAGACTCGGATACATCCGGGGGCAGGTCAATCTGCTTGACCCGCACATCTACAATCTCGACGCCCAGTTCAACCCGCGCCACCGCATCGAGCTCACGGGTGATGGTCTCCATAAGCTCATCGCGCTCACCGGAGACCACTTCCTGGATCGTCCGCGCGGCAACCTGGTTACGCAAGCCATCGTTAATACGCTGCGCCAGCAGTCCAGCCGCGCGCGACTCTTCCCCGTTAGTGGCCGTGTAGAAGGTGGCCGTATCGGCGATGCGATACTTCGCATAGGAGTCCACGATCAGGGCTTTCTGCTCCTGCGTGAAGAAGCGCTCAGGCTGTGCATCCAAGGTAACCACACGCCCGTCAAATTTACGGACGTTGTTCACAAAAGGCACCTTCAGGTGCAATCCAGGCAGGAGGTTAGGATTAACCACCTCGCCGAAGCGCAGCAGAACGCCGCGTTCCGTCTGTCTGATCACATAAAGCGAGTTGTTGGCCACAAACATCAGCAGCAGCACCACCAGAATAAACGTTACGTTTCTTCCTGACATATCAGCGTACTCCTCTGCGTGATTGCTGTGTCGCCGCATCGCGCCGCAGTTGGTCAGTGACAGCATCCGTCAGCTCACGGATATTGCTGGTGTCGATACCCGCTGGCGCGCTGCCGCGCTGCCTTGATCCACCACCAGTGCTCAGCTTGTCCAGCGGTAAGTACATCACGTTGTTACCCCCTTCCACGTCCACCATCACCTTGCTGGTATTGGCAAGAACGTTCTCCAGGGCATCGATGTAAAGTCGCTCGCGAGTAACCTCTGGCGCCTTGCGATACTCTGTCAGAAGGTTGTTGAAGCGGTCTGCCTCACCCTCGGCGTTCGCGACAACCTCCTCGAGGTACGCATTGGCCTCCTCGATCCGGCGCTGCGCCTTACCGCGGGCCTCGGGCACAACGCCGTTGGCATAGGACTGCGCCTCGTTCTTGACACGCTCCTCGTCCTCGCGGGCCTTGATCACGTCGTCAAAAGCTGCCTGAACCTGCGACGGTGGTTTCGAATCGTCCACGTTCACCGTGGATACGCGAATACCCGTACCATAATTCGAGAGGTAGTTCTGCAATCGATCCTGCACCTCGATGGCTATTCGGGCGCGGCCCTCGGTAAGCACGAGATCCATAGTCATCCCGCCCACAACATGGCGCAGCGCACTCTTCGCCGCGTGCTCGAGGGAGTTTTCCGGCTCACGCACCTGCAACACAAAATCCTTCACGTTATCCAGCACGTACTGCACGGACATACTCACCTCAACGATGTTCTCGTCTTGGGTCAGCATGATTTCCCTAAAGCTCGCCGCGCGCACCTTGGTGGTGTTGACGCGGATAACCTCGTCAATAAGCGGTGGGTTCCACTGCAGACCCGGCATCGATGTGGAGTTATATTTGCCAAAACGCAAAACCACTGCCCGCTCCTGCTCGTCTATCTGATAAAAGCCCATAAGAGCCCAAACGAGAGCAGCGCCAGCGATCAACACCAGCAGCAGAGACTTGGAGGCACCGCCACCGCCGCCGCCACTGCCGCCGCCACTGCCACCAAACAGCCCGCCCAGCTTTTGCTGTAGCTTCTGCAGTGCCTCATCCAGGTCCGGTGGCCCCTGATTTCCACCACCCCAGGGCTCGCGCGGATTGTTACCGCCTCCCGGTTCATTCCAGGCCATGCTTAGTCTCCTTAAATGTATTGAACGCGCGTCATTCTAGCAAAATCGACGCAGCACCATATGGTAAAATGCTGCGTCACTGTTGGGATTCCTGGGCGAGTAGTCGCTCCCAGTCACCGCGGGGTAGGCGAACCTGCAGATGGGCCGTGCCATCGTCCGCGAATTCTTCGGCCTCCACCGCCCCCAGCGCGTAAAGAGCAGCGCGCAGCCGGGACTGATGGGGACCCAGCTCAAGCTCCTGGTCCATCAATTCTTCGCCCAGTAGCTCGGCGAGCGCCTCCAGCAGCAGCTCGAGGCCCCGGCCGCTGGTGGCGCTCAACCACACACGCACCGGCCTGCCTTCTTCGTTGCGATCGATACGCGGCTCGCTCTCAAGCAGGTCAATCTTGTTGTAGATCTCGAGCAAAGGCCGCTCATGGGCCTTGATCTCCTCGAGCACAGACTGCACCTCAAGGCGATTGTCGTCGCGATCATCGCTGGCCGCGTCGACCACATGCAACAGCAGATCCGCCTCGCGAGTCTCCTCAAGAGTCGCTTTGAAGGACTCCACCAACCCATGTGGCAGGCGGGCGATAAAGCCCACCGTGTCTGCGAGAATAACGCCGCCAAAATTAGCAACAGTAATACGGCGCAGGGTCGGATCGAGGGTCGCAAAGAGCTGATCTGCAACGTAAACCTTGGCACTGGTCAACCTGTTGAAGAGCGTGGACTTACCCGCGTTCGTATAGCCGACGAGGGCCACCGTAGGCAGCTCCGCTCGCTGACGGGCCTTGCGACCCTGTCCGCGCTGACGCCGCACGCGCTCCAAGCGCGCGCTGATCGACTTGATGCGGACCCGCAGCAGACGCCGGTCAGACTCCAACTGCGTCTCGCCCGGACCACGCAGACCAATACCGCCTTTCTGGCGCTCCAGGTGGGTCCAGCCACGGACCAGGCGCGTGCTCATGTGCCGCAACTGTGCCAGTTCGACCTGCAGCTTTCCCTCGTGGGTACGGGCGCGCTGCGCAAAAATATCGAGAATCAACCCGGTGCGGTCGAGCACACGACACTGCAGCGCCGCTTCAAGATTACGCTCCTGACTGGGGCTGAGGTTATGGTTGAAGATAACCAAGGATGCCTCTTCAGCCTCAACGCATGCGCCGATCTCCTCGAGCTTGCCACTGCCGACAAAGGTACGTGCGAGCGGCGCACTGCGATGCCCAGTAATAAACCCCACAGGAACACCGCCCGCGGAAACCACAAGCGATTCAAATTCTCGCGGATCGATACCACCATCCTCGCAATCAAGCCGCAGATTTACGAGAACAGCGCGTTCGCCGCTGTCTGGCCGGTCAAAAAACAAATAAGAGCCTTGCCCGTTTCGCCAACCCCCCGACGCCCGACGAGTCGGGGTCGAAGGCCGAGATCCTGAACTTAGCTGTCCTCACTATCATCCTCTGGCGGATTCTGCATGGGCATACGCACTACTCGCCCTGGCACCACCGTTGAGATCGCGTGCTTGTACACCATCTGACTGACGGTGTTCTTCAGCAGAACGACAAACTGATCAAAAGATTCGATCTGGCCCTGCAGCTTGATGCCGTTAACCAGATAGATAGATACCGGGACGCGCTCCTTGCGAAGCAGGTTCAGATAAGGGTCTTGTAAGGTATGCCCTTTAGACATATCACGTTTCTCCTTAAGCCACGAAGGCTTGCCTGGCGCTCAAATCGAGCCAAAAAAAACCAAAGTGCCGATCTGCCTCAAAACAAGCTGTGACCGGCAGCCAAATAAGGGATGCTCGCTGCGTTATACCTCGCTCAGCCGTCCATGATCAATTTGTCTGGACCAGATGAACGTAGGGCGAAATCAAATTCGCTCGCTCAGCGCCCGCTACGATCCGGAAGCTGCGCCATTAGAGGAGCTCTGCATCCCACAGAAGCTCTTCAGCTTACTACAATGGGGTGTACGCAAGGTAGTTCAAGGGTGGATCGGTGCAAAATCGCCAGAACCCGGCATTCTCCTCGGCTGACGACGAATTATACGCTGCCGCTGGCGTGAGACTGCCACTTTTGGGACCACGGAGTTGAGCTCCGGGGTACATATTCAGGGCACTTCGACGCCCGGGAGGAGGTTCAACTCAGCAGCTCCAGCAACAGTTCAGCAGGCTCGCGACCCGCCTGCCTCTGTAGCACGCCGGACAGCGCATCATCCTGCGCCCCAACGCGACCGTCAGCATCCGTATGAATCCACTGTAAATCCGGCCACTTGCGCAACCAGGTGAACTGCCGCTTGGCCAGCTGCCGGGTGGCGGCGATGCCCCGTAGAACCGCCTCATCCAGATCGAGCTCTCCGTCCAGATGTGCCCACAGCTGCCGGTAGCCCACCGCGCGGACCGCCGGCAGCCCCGGATGCAGGTCCGGTCGCGCGTGCAGCGAACGCACCTCATCGAGAAAGCCGTCTGCCATCATCTGCCGGAAGCGCCGCTCGATTCGCTCGTGCAGCACGGACCGGTCCCGCGGGGCAATGGCGAAGGCCTGACACGGCAGCGCAGTCGCCGCTGCGCGACCCTCCCGGTGCAGCGAGGAAAGCGGTCTCCCGCTAAGTTCGAACACCTCCAGGGCGCGCACCAGACGCTGGCTGTGGTTGGGGTGGATACGGGCGGCAGATTCCGGGTCCACCGCCGCAAGCTCGCGGTGCAGGGCCGGCCAGCCCAGCCGCTCACCACGCGCCTGCAGGGTTCGGCGCAGCGCCGCATCCGCCGCGGGCATGGGCGCGAGCCCCTCAAATAGCGCGCGGTAATAGAGCATGGTTCCACCGACGAGAAGCGCTCGCCGCCCACGCGAACTTAGCTCGGCAATTACCCGCCGCGCATCCTCGGCAAAACGCGCCGCGGAGTAGACCTCGGCGGGGTCGCAGATATCCATAAGATGATGCGGATACTCGGGTTTGGCGCTGCCGATAGTGAGCCCCCTGTAAACCAGCGCCGAGTCGACGCTGACCAGTTCTGCATTGAGCGACTCGGCCAGGGCCTCGGCGAGCGCCGTCTTCCCCGAGGCCGTTGGCCCCATCAGACAGAGAATGGGACTGGCGGACATCAGCGGCCGCGAAGAAACAGGCGGTCAAGCTCCACAAGGCTCAGCGCCGTCCAGGTAGGACGTCCGTGATTACACTGGCCAGAGCGCTCGGTAATCTCCATGTCGCGGAGCAGCGCGTTCATCTCCGGGACGGTTAATCGCCGGTTCGCGCGCACCGACCCATGGCAGGCCATGGTCGACAGGAGTTCGTCTTCATGCCGCGCTATGCGTTCAGAGCTGCCGTACTCGATCAGATCCGCCAGCACGTCGCGCAGTAACTGCTCCACGTCCGCGCCCTGCAGGGAAACAGGAATCTCGCGGATCAACAGGCTCTCCTCGCCGGTAATATCGACGCCGAGGCCGAGAGCGCTTAACAGCTCCGTATGCTCGTCGACGATCGCCACCTCACGCTGACTGACCGCGAGCGTCTGCGGCACCAGCAGCGGCTGGCGACGAATACCCTGCTCATCGCGGGCCTGCTTGAGTCTCTCGTAGGTGATGCGCTCGTGCGCGGCATGCGTGTCGACCAGCACCAGACCTTCGCGATTCTCCGCCAGGATATAAACGCCCTGTAACTGCGCCAGGGCGTAGCCCAGAGGCGGAATAACCCGCTCATCACCCGCCTCGGAAGCGTTCGCGCCGGCGGTTGAGCTGAGGCCCGACTCTGATTCGCCCGCTCCATAAAGCCGCGCGTAGGCGGGCAACACGCCGCCACGATCCGCGTAGGAAAAGCGTGGGGCCGTCGGGCGATAGCCGACCCCGGCAGCAGGACCGGCGGCGTCGCCCATACCCCCCGCGGGAGGCGACTCGGCCAGACCCATCTCGCCCTGGCGTATCAACTCACCGGTAAGCAGATCGAGCCGCCCGGCCGGTGAGGACATGGGTGACAGCGCCCCGTCAGCCGCCTGAGTGTCTGCCGGGCGCACATCCGCCAGCGCTTTGTGCAGGGTGCTGAAGAGAAAACTGTGGATGCTGCGCCCCTCCCGGAAGCGCACCTCATGCTTGGTCGGATGCACGTTCACATCCACATCCGCTGCATCCAGTTCGAGATAGAGGACAAAGGCCGGATGCCGGCCCTGGTACAACACATCGCTATAGGCCTTGCGCAGCGCATGCACTACCAGCTTGTCGCGAATATAGCGGCCGTTGACGTAGAAATGCTGCAGGTCGGCCTGGCTTCGAGAGAAGGTCGGCAGGGCCACCCAACCGTGCAGACGCAGTCCCCCGGCCTCGCGCTCGATCGCCACCGAGTGCTCTACAAAGCCCGGGCCGCAAAGCAGCGCAACCCGGCGCAAGCGATCTGACTCATCCGTGCAGCGGCGCAGATCATGTAGTTGCCGACCGTTGTGACGCAGACTGAAGGCGACGTCGAAACGCGACATCGCCAGCCGTTTGACCACCTCTTCAAGATGGTTGAACTCCGTGCGCTCCGTGCGCAGGAACTTGCGCCGGGCCGGCGTATTGAAGAATAAATCGCGAACTTCCACCGTAGTACCGCGCGGATGCGCCGCGGGCTTCAGCTGCACTGCCATGTCCCTGCCAGAGCAACTGGCCGCCGCGCCGGCGTTGCCTTCGGCGGTCGCGCTGCTTACCGTCAGGTGCGAAACAGAGCCGATACTGGCCAGGGCCTCACCGCGAAAGCCGAAGCTGCCAACCCGCTCGAGGTCTTCCAGGGAGGCGATCTTGCTGGTCGCATGCCGGTCCAGCGCCAGCGGCAGGTCCTCCTCGGCGATGCCCGCTCCGTCATCGCGGATGCGGATCAAGCGCGTACCGGCCGCCTCCACATCGACATCCACTCGCGTCGACCCCGCATCGAGACTGTTTTCCAGCAATTCCTTAACCACCGACGCAGGACGTTCCACGACTTCCCCGGCGGCGATCTGGTTGGCGAGTCGCGCCGGAAGGCGCTTGATGGCAGGCATGGGATTCCGGATTTTTCAGGTATTCGGGATGCGCAGCGTTTGTCCGGGCCGGATAACACTGCTGCTGAGATCGTTGTGCTGTTCCAGGTCTCGCACGCTAACCTTGTAGCGCTGCGCGATCACGGAGAGTGTATCACCGGATTTAATAGTGTATTGGCGATCACCCTGTTCACGCTGATAGGCGATCAGTGTTCCCGTCGGCGGGTGCTGGCGGAACCAGCGCACAATGCCGCGATGCATGGCGACCGCCAGTTTGCGTCGATAGGAACCGTCGGCCAACTTGCGGGCCTCTTCCGGGTTGGAAATAAATCCGGTCTCCACCAGTATGGACGTCACATCAGGGGACTTCAGCACGGCGAAGCCAGCCTGCTCCATTTGCTTTTTGTGCATGCGCGCAACCTTTGACATCTCTCTCAGTACGCTTGCGCCTACCGTGAGGCTACTGTCCAGCGTTGAGGTCATGGAGAGATCCGCCAGGGTCTTGGCCAGATTATCTTCTTTGTCCGCCAAGCTGACGCCGCCGATCAGGTCCGCGGCATTTTCCCGCTGCGCAAGATAACTCGCCGAGGTACTACTGGCCCCGCGGCTGGACAACGCGTACACGGAAGCGCCGCGGGCGCGTTTGTCGCGAAAAGCATCCGCGTGGATTGATATAAACATGTCAGCCTGGCGCTTGCGGGCAAGGTCGCGCCGGCCCTTCAGGCTGATGTAGTAGTCGCCATTGCGGATCATGGTTGGCGCAAAGCCCGCATCCGCCTCGAAAAGCTTGTATAGCTCTCGGGCGATTTCCAGAACCACCTGCTTCTCGCGCAGGCGTCCCGGCCCCGTGGCCCCGGGATCCTCACCACCATGCCCCGCATCAATCGCTATCACGACCTCGCGCCTAGCCTCGCTGCGGGCCGTTTTCTTGACCGATGGCGCGCTCTCCACCAGCGTCTCGTCATAAAGGTCGATAACCAGACGGTCAGCCGCGCGCTCTGTAGCTTTCAGGGAGAAGCTGCGCGGCTGCACCGCCTCCCGTAAATCGAGGACCAGACGCAGATCATCACCACTGCGGATACCACTGCGCACAGCTTTTATCGGGGTCTTATCCAGGCTCAAGT
>JBLIIW010000021.1:0-30146 GCA_047635315.1 Halieaceae bacterium
GCCACAGCGACGGCGCCCTTCGACAAGGAGGGTGGATTGCGCCTGTTGACCGGGAATCTCGGTCGCGCGGTAATTAAGATCTCCGCCGTTAAGCCAGAGCATCGCCGGGTCAGTGCTCCTGCGGTGGTGGTGGAGAGTCAAAGCCAAATGGCGGAACGTTTTGAAGCCGGTGATCTCGATCGCGACTGTGTGGTGGTAGTGCGCTTTCAGGGGCCGCGTGCGAATGGCATGCCGGAGCTGCACAAACTCACCCCCCTCCTGGGCGTATTGCAAGATCGCGGTTTTGCCGTGGCGCTGGTCACCGACGGGCGTATGTCTGGCGCTTCGGGGAAGGTTCCCGCAGCGATCCACGTTACGCCTGAAGCCGCTATGGGCGGGGTGCTGGCGCGTCTGCGCGATGGCGACATGATTACCGTGGATGCGGAATCGGGTTGCCTCGAATGCGCTGTGGATGAGGCCACGCTGTCTGCGCGCGAAAGTGCCGTCCTTGACGGAGACAGCCAATCCGGGATCGGCCGGGAGCTCTTTGGGGTGTTTCGCAGCGTGGTGTCGACCCCGGAAGAGGGCGCCAGCGTGCTCTTCGCCGAGTCCGTCTGAGGATGTCTGCACGCGCCTGGTACCTGCTCGCGGATATCGGCGGCACCAATGCACGTTTCGCGCTGGGCGACGTGCAGTCGGGTACGCTGAGCCAGCAGCTCACGGTCTCGGTGGCGGAGTGTGAAACCTTTGCGGCGGCGCTGGATCTGTACCTGGCAAGCGTAAAGGCCCAGACGTGCTGGGAACGCTCGCCGCGCAACGCCTGTCTGGCGGTGGCCGGACCGGCGGACACAGGTTTTGTGACTTTTACCAACAGTGCCTGGGTGGTGGACCGCAGGGATCTTGCGCAGAGCCTCGGTGTTAAGGAACTGCACCTGATCAATGATTTTGAAGCCATAGGCCACGCGATTCCGACCCTGCGCAGTGACGACTGGGCGCAGGTTGGCGGGGGCGTCGACGTGCTCGGCAAACCGCAAGTGGTGCTCGGTCCTGGCACAGGCCTTGGCGTGTGCAGCGTGGTGCCCGAGGGAACAGATTTTCGAGTACTTGCCGGGGAGGGGGGGCATGTGGACTTCGCCCCCACTGACCAGGAGGAGACGGAGATACTGCGCTTACTATTGACGCGCTATCAGCGCGTATCCGCAGAACGCTTGTTGTCCGGCGCCGGACTGCTGAATATCTACTGGGCACTGACAGAACTGCGTGGCCACGGCCGGAGCCACGGAACACCGGCGGACATCAGCGCGGCGGCCCTGGCCAACACGGACCCGGTTGCCACTGAAGCGCTGGCAGTTTTCTGTCGTGTGCTGGGTTCCGTGGCGGGAAATCTTGCGCTCACCCTGGGCGCCCACGGCGGCGTCTACATTGCCGGCGGTATCGTCCCGCGTATGCTCGATTTTCTTGCCCGGAGTGATTTTCGGGAGCGTTTTGTGGCCAAAGGTCGCTTTCGCTCCTATCTCGACAGTATCCCCACGCGCGCTATCACCCGGGACAATCCCGGCTTGCTTGGCGCGCTCCGATTTTTACAGGCCCAGGAGTAACCTAAGCCATGCTGCTATCGTCCCGAGAAATTCTTCAGTCCGCTCCGGTAGTGCCGGTATTGAGCATTGCCGATGAGGCGCAGGCAATACCGCTCGCAGAGGCGCTGGTGGAGGGGGGCATACCGGTGCTGGAGGTAACGCTGCGTACGACCGCCGGGCTGGGCGCTATTCGACGCATTCGCGATGCCGTGCCCGGGGCAATTGTCGGTGCGGGCACTGTCATCACCGCGGAGCAGTTCCGCGCGGCGGTGGACGCGGGTAGTACCTTTGTGGTGTCTCCGGGTATCAGCGATGGCCTCTTGCGGGAAGCGGCGGACAGTGATGTGCCACTGATACCGGGGGTAGCGACGGTGAGTGAAATCATGCGCTGTCTGGATGCGGGCATTGATTGCCTCAAATTCTTTCCCGCCGAGGCCTCTGGTGGTGCTGCGGCCCTGAAAGCCTTTGCAGGCCCTCTCCCGCAGGTCAGCTTCTGTCCCACAGGGGGCATCTCCTTGGGCAATATTCGCGAGTATCTGGCATTGGATAGCGTGTTGACGGTGGGCGGCTCCTGGCTGACCCCGGGGGCACTGCTGGACGCATCAGACTGGGCGGCGCTGACGGCGCTGGCGCGCGGCACGGTGGATGAAGTGCTGGCGATCCGGGAGGTGGCAGGAGCGTGAACACAACTGAACAGGACGCAATAAACTCGTCTGGAATGGATCTTCTGATCTTTGGGGCGCGCGGTGATCTGTCCGGGCGTAAGCTGTTTCCCGCGCTCTATCATCTTGACTATTGCGATCTGCTACCCGACGGCGTGCGCATCCACGCCCTGGCCAGGGAAGCCCTTTCCCTTGAGGATTTTCTTGCGGATATCAAGGTCAAGGTTCGACGCTATGTCGATGACAGTCGTTGGTCTGAGGAGCATTGGGCCCATTACGCCAGCCGCTTTGTTTATACGCGTCTGGATTTCGCCGACGCCAGCCAGTACGCGGTATTGAAATCCGCGCTTTCAGAAACGCGGCCCGCGCTCTTCTATCTCGCCACGCCGCCGTCCATGTTCGGGCCGATCTGTGAAAACCTCGGTGCCGCGGGCTGCCTCGAGGGTGATTCCCGGATCCTGCTGGAGAAACCCATCGGCCGTGATCTGCTTAGCTGTGTCGCGGTGAATGACACGGTGGCCCGTTACTTTCCCGAGTCGGCGATTTACCGGCTGGACCATTATCTGGGCAAGGAGACTGTTCAGAACCTGCTGGTGCTGCGTTTTGCGAACCGTTTTATCAATACGCAGTGGGACCAGAGCTGTGTAGACCACGTACAGATCACCGTTGCTGAGCCCATTGGTATCGAGGGGCGCTGGTCTTACTACGACAGTGTGGGACAGCTGCGCGATATGGTGCAAAACCATCTGATGCAGTTGCTGTGTCTAGTCGCCATGGAACCGCCCAATTCCATGACGGCAGAGGGTATTCGCGATGAGAAGGTGAAGATTGTCCGCGCCCTGCGGCCTATCGATGAGAGTAACGTGCGCGATCACGCCGTGCGTGGGCAGTACACGGCCGGCTGGCTGCGCGGCTCACAGGTGCCCGGTTATCTCGAAGAGGAAGATTGTCCCGCGCGCGCCAGCGAAACAGAAACCTTTGTCGCCCTGAAAACCTTTATTGATAACTGGCGCTGGGCCGGGGTGCCATTTTACCTGCGCACCGGGAAGCGTATGCCTGAAAAGCTCACGGAAATCGTGATTACCTACAAGAGCCTACCGCACAACATTTTTGCCGGGAACGGGCGCGAGCACGTACCTAACCGCCTGGTGATCCGCTTGCAGCCCAATGAGGGGATAGAGATGCAGATGGTCTCGAAGCTGCATAGCCTGCGCAATAAGATGGGCTTGCTCACGCAGAATCTCGACCTGGATTTTCTCGGCTCATCGGAGTTCGATCGCATACCGGACGCCTACGAGCGCTTGTTTCTGGATGCTATCAACGGGGATCAGTCGCTGTTTGTCGGTCGCGAGGAAGTGGAGGAATCCTGGCGCTGGTGCGACGCTCTTATACAAGCCTGGCAGGCACGCGAGCCGGGCCTTGAGCGCTACCAGGCCGGTTCCTGGGGGCCGACCAAGGGCGAGCTATTGATAGAAAAAGATGGACGGAGTTGGCATGTCTGAGTTGCAGATACATACTTTTACAGATCGTGAAACGCTCGATGAGCAGCTTGCAACCCGGGTCAGCAAGGCCCTGGGCGACGCTGTGGCAGAACGCGGCAAGGCATCGCTGGTGGTCTCCGGCGGGAGTACGCCCGCCGGCTTCTTTGCCGCGCTGTCATGCGCTGATCTGCCCTGGTCGGAAATTACCGTGACCCTCGCAGACGAGCGCTGGGTCGGTCCAGAGCACGATGACAGCAACGAACGCCTGGTGAGAACGCAACTGCTGTGTGGCGCCGCTGCGGATGCGCGTTTCCTGTCGCTGTACACCGGGGCTGAGGACCCGGAGCGGGCCGAGGACAGCCTTGCTACGGCGCTGGGGGAACTGGGGACCTTTGATGCGGTGGTACTGGGTATGGGCGGTGACGGGCACACGGCATCCTTATTTCCGGGCAGCGATGCGCTCGTCGACGGACTCAACCCGGCGCGCGAATGCCCGTGCATTGCCGTGCGGCCTTTGGCCGCCCCGCACGCGCGCATGAGCCTGACCCTGGCACGCCTTCTCGATGCGCGTCTGCTGCTGATCCACATTACGAGCGAGGACAAACGCGCGGTACTGGAAATCGCCCAGCGCGACATGGACCCGACTGTACTGCCTATCGCGGCGGTGCTCGCCGCGACCTCACCGGCGCCGCTGGTTTACTGGGCGCCCTGACAAGGGCCTCAGGCTATTTCCAGAAGTCGGTCGTTCGGCCGACCCAGCACCGCCTTGCGTCCGTTGATACCGATCGGTCGCTGAATCAGCCTGGGGTTTTCCGCCATGGCGGCAAATACCTCATCGTCTGAAGCGCTGTCATCGAGCTCCGCTTTCTCTGCGTCTTTGCTGCGCAGGAACTCTCGCGGGCTGACCTTACCCATCTTTTTGGCGATATCGCGCAGCTCATCTTCGCTGAGCATGTCAGTTTTGTTCATGTATTTTCGAACAATAGGTTCAATGCCGTTTTCCTGCAGCAGGGCGAGCCCCTTTTTGGATGAGCCGCAGCCTGGATTGTGAATGAGGGTGTAGGGCATGGAAGATCTCCTTGGATCGATAGTGTTTTTTGCTATTCAGCGTTTGAGGCTTCAGGTGGCGCTCGCCAACACTATAGATTCCTGCGGCTTGCGCGAGCGGCTAATGAGCAGCATTGCCAAGAGGCCGGCAACAGCGCCGGCCAGCCCGGTAAAGGCCAGGCCGATGCTGTTGATGATAGCGCCGCCGACCGACGCGCCGATCCCCTGGCCGAGGAAGATCATGGAGCCATTCAGGGCAAAAGCAATGGTCGCGGCCGGACCAGCCGCCGCAGCCAAGCGCATCTGGATGATGGGCGTTGAGGCGAAGAGCGAGGCGGAGCCGAGGGTCATAGTCAGAAGCAGCAGGGGCAGGTTTCCGCCACGCAGGTCGAGGAGCATGCCGACGCTGAATAGAACCTGCGTCAGGCAGCTGGCTGCCAGAAGAATTAACAGGGCTCGTCGCGGCGCCATGCGCGCCATGGCAGCGCCCACCGGCAAACCGAGCAGACTGCCGATGCCCGTGGACAGTTGCACCCCACCAATTGTGGCGCCGCGCAGCCCGGTGCTCTCGGTAATGACGGGCCCGATGAAACTGACCGTGATGAAGGTGGCGGTAAAAGTAAGAAAAGTTATGCTCATGTAGAGCGGGTTGTCGCCCACCAGTGCGGCCCGGAAGCCTGCGGCCCCGGTTGGCGGCACGTGAACATGCACTGGGGCCGCGACGGCAATAACGATCAGTGCCATGCCGGTAATGCCCGCCGCAAACCAGAACGCCGCCTGCCAGCCCAGGGCATCGCCGATGATGCTGCCCAGGGGCATGCCGATCAGAAAGGCGAGGGTGTAGCCGGCGAGCACCGATGCCAGGGCCGTAGGCCGTTGTTGCTCCGAGACGTTGCTGACGGCCAGGGTGGATGCCAGTGGCAGGGTCAGGGCGGCGAATAATCCACAGGCAAAGCGGATGACTACGATCGTGCCGATATCCGGAGCGAGGGCCGACGCGATGTTCATGGCAAGAAGAATGGTGAGGACGGCCAAGAGGAGCCGCTTGCGGTCATACTGCGCCAGCAAACGTGCCAGAACCGGGCCACCGATCCCACAGGCCAGGGCGAAGGCTGTTTGCAGTTGTCCGACCGCCGCGACGCTCACTCCGAGGTCGCGAGCCATGGGGCCAATGAGGCCAATGTAGATAAAGGCGCTGGTACCAAAGGCAAAAGGGGCAAAAGCCAGGCTGAGCAGACGGGCGTTCACTGCGTTTGGCTGAGCTGTGTTGCTATAGGGTGGTCCATGCGTGTGTACTTCTGTGCGGGTGGGAGACTAGCCTGGCTTGCATATACGCAGTTCGGTACGCAATCGGATTCAGCGCGTAGCCGCTGTTGTGCTCAGTGATGAAGTCTGAATTCTCAATAGGGGTGTAGTGTCATGGTTTCTGTGCTGTTTGTCTGCCTCGGCAATATCTGTCGCTCGCCCACGGCCGAGGGGGTGTTCACTGTCCTGTGTCACCGGGAGGGTCTTGGGGATGTGGTGCGCATCGATTCTGCGGGGACCGCTGCATACCACGTGGGTGCGCCGCCCGATGAGCGCGCACAAGCCGCAGCCCTGCGCCGGGGTATCGATCTATCGCAGCAGCGCGCCCGGCAGGTAGCCGCCCCTGATTTTGATCGCTTCGATTATGTATTGGCGATGGATGCCTCCAATCTGAGTGGGCTGCGCGAGATTGCGCCGCCCGTAAGCCGCGCAAGTGTGCGGCTGTGTTTGGACTTTGCGCCGGATCAGCCGCTCCGGGAGGTGCCGGATCCGTACTACGGAGCCGGGGATGGCTTTGAGCAGGTGTTGGATCTGGTGGAGACGGCGAGTGCCGGGCTGATCGATGATATTCGACGGCGGCTAGCCACGCGCTGAGAGCATGTCTGTATAATTTCTGGCGATTAGCAATGCCGGTGCCTGGTGCCGGACATAGGGGGATACAAATTGAGTAGATGTGTAATTGTCGGTGCCAGCCATGCGGCGGCGCAGCTGTGCCCGGCCCTGCGCCAGCAGGGTTGGGAGGGTGAGATTGTGCTGGTAGGTGATGAGCCTTATCTGCCTTACCACCGGCCGCCCCTGTCGAAGACGGTTCTTGCGGGAGGGAAAACCGTTGAGGATATCTTTATCCGACCGGCAGCTATTTACGAAAAAGCACAGGTGGACCTGCGCCTTGGACAGCGGGTCACTGCAGTGGACGCGCAGGCCGGGAATCTCACCCTGGATGACGGCTCAGCGCTTTCCTACAGCAAGCTGGTGCTGGCCACCGGCGCGAGCGCGCGCAAGCTGCCGGTGCCTGGAACGGAGCTGGCGGGGGTGTATTACCTGCGCAGTATTGAGGACGTTAACCGTATCCGTACCCGCGTTGCCCCGGGCAAGCGGGCGGTGATTGTGGGTGGCGGTTATATCGGTCTGGAGGCTGCGGCGGCCATGCGCGGGGTTGGTATGGAGGTGACAGTGTTGGAAGCACTGCCTCGGGTTCTGCAGCGAGTTACCCCACCGGCAATGTCGGACTTCTTTCAGCGGCTGCACGCGGAGGAAGGTGTCGATATCAGAACCGGTGTCGCGCTCGAAGCCATTGAGGGTGACGACGAGGTCAGTGGGGTGCGCTGTGCCGATGGCAGCGTGTTTGCGGCGGATTTGGTGGTGATCGGTATCGGCGTTATTCCCCGGACCGAGTTGGCTGAGGCAGCTGGTCTGGATGTGGATAACGGCATCGTCGTTAATGAGTACGTCGAAAGCAGCGTTCCGGACATTCTCGCGGTTGGCGACTGCAGCAACCATTTTAACCCGATTTATCAGCGGCGTATTCGACTGGAGTCGGTGCAGAACGCGACGGATCAGGCCAAGGTTGCAGCGGCTACCATCGCCGGCAAGCGCGAAGCCTACAATGCGCTGCCCTGGTTTTGGTCTGATCAGTACAACGTAAAGCTACAGATAGCAGGTTTATCTCAGGGCTATGACCAGGTCGTCACGCGTGGAGACAGCGAGGCGGGGCGCAGCTTTGCAACGTTCTACTATGCTGAGGGCAAGCTGATAGCCTGCGATGCGGTCAACCGCGCGGTTGAATTTATGTCGACCAAGCGACTCCTGAGCGCCGCCAAGTCACTCCCGCCGGAGATTCTGGCGGACGACTCCAATGACCTGAAGGCGTTGGTGGCGGCGGAACTCTGAGGGTGTTTTTCGGGCCCCTAAATTCCCTGTAGCCCTCTGCAATCTACTGGAGAAGCCTGCGCCGAGTAGGCCTCAGGCGCGCCGCGCTGTGGTGTGGATCTGCTCGGCTATGACACCGAGCAGATGCAGGGGAAGATCATGTCCCATACCTGGCAGTACGCTGAGCTCAGCGTTTGGCAGGTGCTGCGCCGTGTCCATACCGCATTCTACTTTTACCAGACGGTCTTCATCCCCGTGGATTACCAGTGCAGGTAGCTTAATCCCGCTCAGCAGCCGGCGTCTGTCTCTGGCCACGATGATGGCCCCCAGCTGGCGCGCAACGCCCTGGGGATAGTGCCCGCCGCGCTCCACCGCAGCGGCCGCAGTTGCGTATATTTCTGCGTCAGTTTTCGGGTGGCTCAGGCTCTGCAGGGCCTTGCGAACGCGCACATTGCGCTCGATCACCGAGTTCATGTCAAGGTGGTCGTCGGGTTGCAACATCAGTGCCCGAGTCGCTTCGCGGTCGGCACCGGGCAGGCTGCGATTGCCAGTCGTAGACATGATGGAGGTAAGGCTAAGCGTTCTTTGTGGGTAATAGGCGGCCATCAGCTGGGCGATCATGCCACCCATTGATGCGCCCACCACGTGCGCCCGATCAATACCGAGTGCATCGAGTAGACCGATTGCATCGTCCACCATGTCGCGCAAGCGGTACGGGACCGGGGCCGGGAGTCGCAGCGCTTTCAGCGCTACCAGCGCAGGTATGATGGGAGTCCGGGCGTGATCGAAGCGCGTAGACAGACCGATATCCCGGTTGTCGAAACGCAGCACGTGGTAGCCCAAGGCAACCAGATTATCGCAAAACTCATCCGGCCATCCGGTCAGCTGCGTCCCCAGACCCATTATCAGGAGGACGGTCTCATTCGACGGGTCTCCCTGTGACTCGTATTCAATACTGATGTCGTTGGCATTGATGCGGGGCAAGGCTGTGTCCTCAGTAGTTTGTCTTCATAGGTCGCGATACATGCTGCGACAGCCTCAGGTGAAGGGGTGCTTAGCGTCCGGAAAAATGCGCTTTGCGTCGCTCGATAAAGGACTTTACGCCTTCGGCGGCATCCTCGGTGGACATGATAGGCCCAAGCTCCCTGAAAATGTGTTGGGCGGTCGCGCTGCGGTCATTCTCCAGCGCATAGCGGCTGCTGCGCAAGAGACCCTGCACGGCGAGGGGCGCCGCATCAGCCACGGAGCTGGCAATTTCCAGGGCCCGGTCGATTTGTGCTCCCGGCTCGGTCAATTCCTGCACCATGCCCCAGCGCAGCGCGTCCTCGGCGCTCCAGCGGTTCCCCGTTAGCAGCACGCTCTGCGCATTGCCCCAGCCTATCTCTTTGGGCAGGCGAAAGCTGGCGCCGCCACAGGGGAAGAGACCGCGCTGAACCTCGAGCATCTGGAACTGTGTATCGTTGGCGGCAACGCGTATTTCCGTGTTTAGCAGTATCTCAACGCCCCAGGTAAAGCAGTATCCCTGTACCGCGATGATCACCGGTTTAGTGTGCTGGGGTCCGTTGACGCCCATGGGATCGATTTGATTTTCGCTTACCGGCCAGCCTTTGCCACCGCCAAAATACGGCGCCCACTGGTCGAGCTCTACGCCGGCGGTGAAGTGCTTGCCCTCCGCAGAAAGGACCGCCACCCGCAGGGACGGATCATTCTCCAGGCGATATAGCTGTTCGCCCAGGATCTCGTACATCTCGATGCTGAGGGCGTTGTACTTCTCTGGCCGGGTTAGATGCAGATGAAGGACATGACCCTCTGTGCTGACGGCGACCTGTGTCATGGTGTGTATCCTCTGTGGTTGTGGCGATAGTTGGAAGCCAAAACGATGTTAACGCGTCAAAAAGGTAGTTCAGTCTCAGAAAGCGCGATACTGTTTCCGCTGTCGAAAATGCCAGCGGAAATGTGGTCTGAATTATGCGCCTGTTAGTTGTTCTTATGACGGTATTACTCCTGGCCTGCAGCGATAATAGCGAAGAAGGAAGCATAACGGTTGATGAAGCGAGAAGAAGTGATGATCCGACGGGTTCCCTGGAGTACCGCCCAATGATGGACTACGGCAGTTGGCCCTCGCCGATCAGTGCTGAATCCCTGGTTGCGGGCAGCCGCGGTATCGGCGGTCTGCGCCGGGATGGCGACTTTTTCTATTGGCTGGAGTCGAAACCCGAGCAGGGCGGGCGCACCACGGTTATGCGCTGGCGGGAGGACGGGGCTCCAGAGGAACTGCTGGCGGAGCCCTACAATGTGCGCACGCGTGTTCAGGAATACGGTGGCGGCAGTCTGCTGGTCGCGCAGGGCGCGCTGTGGTTCTCAAACTTCAGTGATCAGCGCCTGTACCGACTCGTGCCGGGTGATGAGCCGACTGCAATTACTCCGGACAGCGCGCTGCGATTTGCCGGCTGTAGCTTCGACAGCGCGCGGCAGCGGCTGATCTGCATCCGCGAGGATCACCGGGGGCTGAGTGAAGCTGAACACAGCATAGTTGCACTACCTCTGGATGGGATGTCTGAGGGAGAGGTACTGTTTTCGGGCACTGACTTTGTATCGGCCCCGCGACTCTCCCCGGACGGCAGCCGTATTGCGTTCACCACCCGTATGCACCCGAATATGCCCTGGGACAGTACCAGCCTGCATTCCGCGAGTTTCGACGACGTGGGCCGACTGGTCGACATGGTCGTGCACAACCCGGGTATCGAAGAATCGGTCATTGACCCGCAGTGGAGCGACGAAAATCGGCTGATTGCTCTATCAGACCGCGATAACTGGTGGCGGCCCTACACGGTTGCAGGGCCGGTTTTTACAGCGATAGAGACCGGGCTTGAGGATATGGAAATCGGCGGTCCCGACTGGAGCATCGATAGCCGCTATTACCAGATTCTCCCGAATGGTGAGCTGCTGGCCATTGCCAGGCGCGGCAGCGTTGAAGTGCTGTACCGGCTGGATGCAAAGGGACATGCGCTAGAGGTGGATACGGGCGCGGTAAGCTATGGCAGCATCGTTGTCGACGGCGAACGGCTCTATTTTACCGCTGGCTTTGCGGATCGACCGGCAGCGCTGGTGCGAACGGGTGCGGACGGTCGCATTGACAAGACCATTCGGCGTTCGCGCGATACCGCCCTGGGCGCAGACTGGATTCCGGAATACCGTCAGCTCAGTTTTCCGCTTCCGGGGGGTGGCGAGGCGCACGGCGTGTATCTGCCACCGCGTAACCCCGATGTGAGTGCGCCACAGGATGCTGCGCCGCCGCTGATTGTCAGCGTGCATGGCGGCCCCACATCTGTGGCCGGGCTGAGCTATCGCCCGGAGCATTATTTCTGGACCAGCCGGGGCTTTGCGGTGCTCGATCTCAATTACCGCGGTAGTACCGGATTTGGTCGTGCCTATCGCCGGGCCCTCTACGATCAGTGGGGCATTGCTGATGTTGAAGACGCGGCTGCCGGAGCGCGCTGGCTGGCGGAGCAGGGGTTGGCCGATGCGCAGCGACTGATCATCCGCGGAGGTAGTGCCGGGGGTTATACGGCGCTCGCGGCGCACGCCTTTTTTGATGTGTTCGCGGCCGGCGCGTCCTACTACGGTATCTCCGATCTGGAGGCCCTGGCCAAAGAAACGCACAAGTTTGAATCGCGCTATACGGACCAGCTCATCGGCCCCTATCCGGAACGTCGCGACCTCTATATTGAGCGCTCACCGATTCATCATCTGGATGGCTTTGGTGCGCCGTTAATTCTGCTACAGGGGCTCGATGACCCGGTGGTGCCGCCGAATCAGTCCGAGGAAATCTACAAGGCGCTCAGGGACCGGGGGGTGCCCACGGCCTATGTGCCGTTCGAGGGAGAGGCCCACGGTTTTCGTAAGTCGGAGAACCAGATCGCTGCCCTGCAAGCTGAACTGTACTTTTACGCGCAGGTGCTGGGCCTGAAGATCGCCGATGAGCTACCGGTGATTACCATCGACAATTTCCCGCCCGCCGATGACTGAACGCATGGTGGAATCTATTGGCACCGCCGCGGAAATACCCGCCGCGTATCGTCCCGCGAGCAAGCTGCCGCGGGTGGGCACAACGATTTTTACCCGCATGTCGGCGCTTGCGCAGACGCATGGTGCGCTGAATCTGTCCCAGGGCTTTCCCGATTTCGCACCGCCACGACGCCTTGCGGAGGCCCTCGGGGAGAACGCGCTCCTGGGGCATAACCAGTATTCGCCCATGGCCGGTTTGCTGCGCTTGCGCGAGGCCGTGGCCGATCAATTACTACGCTATCGCGCTGTCAGCGCCGACCCGGAGACCGAGATCACCATCGTGCCTGGCGCCACGGAGGGCATATTCTGCGCAGTGACCGCGGTGGTTCGACCGGGCGATGAGGTGATCGTCCTGGACCCGGTTTATGACAGCTATGAGCCGGCCATTGAGCTTGCCGGGGGCCGGGCGGTGCATGTTCCCCTCAGCGCGGGTTCTTTTGCTATTGACTGGGATCGAGTCGCCGCTGCGGTGTCTCCGCGCACACGCCTGCTGATGCTCAACAGCCCACACAACCCCTGTGGCAGCGTGATATCCCCGCAGGATCTGGACAGGCTCGCCGCTCTCGCGCAAGCCGGGGATTTCCTGGTCTGCAGCGATGAAGTCTACGAGCATCTGGTTTACGACGGGGCTCGGCATTGCAGTGTGCTCGAACATCCGCTGTTGCGCGGACGCAGTTTTGCGCATTTCTCCTTCGGGAAAACCTTTAGTGTCACCGGCTGGAAAACAGGCTGCTGCGTGGCCCCATCAGCCCTGACAACGGAGCTGCGTAAGGTTCATCAGTACGTCGCCTTCGTGGCCGTGACACCAGTCCAGCACGCACTTGCGGACTTCATTGAGGCGCATCCGGACTACCCGGCAACGCTCGCAGCGGACTACCAGCGCCGGCGCGATCTGTTCCTCGATGCGCTGGGCGCGTCGCGTTTCAGCTGGATCCCGGCAGCGGGGAGTTTCTTCCAGCTCCTCGACTACAGCGCCATTAGCGACGAGCCGGATACCACGCTCTGTGAACGCTGGACTCGCGAAGTCGGTGTCGCATCAATTCCCGTGTCGGTATTTTATGAGTCGCCGCCGGAGCAGCGGGTGATGCGATTCTGCTTTGCCAAAACGGATGCGGTATTGCGGGAGGCCGCTGAGAGATTATGCAAGATCTGAAGATAAGCCTGGTACAGCATGAGCTGGTGTGGGAAAGCCCGGAAGAGAATCGCCGGCATTTCGCCGCGCTGCTGTCTGAGAACCAGCCCGCGACGGATCTCATCCTGCTGCCCGAGATGTTCACCACGGGTTTTTCCATGAATGCGCTGGCCAACGCAGAACCCCCGGGGGGCGCCACGGAGCAGTGGATGCGGGCGATTGCACGGGAACACGATTGTGCCGTCGCCGGGAGCATTGCGGTACAGGATGCGGGAGCGGTCTACAACCGGCTGCTGTTTGTCACCCCGGATGAGCTCAGTGTTTATGACAAGCGTCATCTTTTTCGTATGGCGGGAGAGCACAAACGCTATGCACCCGGTACGGGTGCGCGGCGCGTGGTGCTGGAATGGCGCGGCTGGCGAATAAAACCCGAAGTCTGTTATGACCTACGTTTTCCTGTCTTCAGTCGCAACAGGCAAGATTACGATCTGCTGTTTTACGTGGCCAATTGGCCGGCGCCCCGGGCCATGCACTGGCGTACGCTACTGCGGGCGCGGGCCATTGAGAATCTTGCCTGCGTGGTCGGTGTTAACCGCATCGGGAGTGATGCCAATGGGCTGCGCTACAGCGGGGACAGCCTGGCGATTGATGCGCGCGGCGAATTACTCGCGGATCTTGCGGGTCGAGCCAGCATTGAAACGGTGACCTTCAGTGGGGATTTACTGCTGGCGTATCGCGAGAGTTTTCCTACCCACCTCGACGCCGATGATTTTCACATCATCGAGTGAATTTGCGGTCCATAGTGACGATAAGGAACACCCGAATGAAAGCTGATAACCGGCCGCAGATCTGCGGATCATGCGCGCGACACACGACGCTGTGGGGTTCGATAGCCCTCCTGCTGGGGCTGTTATTGACGCTCCCGGCGAGTCCCTTGCAGGCGGCCGCTGATGAAAGCTCGCATGAAGTTGCGCACGGGGAGAGCCATGACGAGGCATTCCATCAAAACGTGCTGGCCGTGTTTACTGGTATAACCCATGAGGGGCGTAACGAAGACGAATTAGCCTTGGGTATTGAGTATGAGCGCCGTTTGAGCGAATCATTCGGAATCGGCGGGCTCCTTGAACACACCTTTGGTGAGCTGGACTTCTGGGTATACGCGGTGCCCTTCGCGTTCCACAGCGGTCCCTGGAAGCTCTATGTCGCACCGGGTATCGAGGAAAAAGACGGTGAGCGCGATGAGTTGTTGCGCGTGGGTGTGGAGTACGGATTTGAAGTGGGTGGCTGGGAGATAGCGCCACAGTTTGACATCGACTTTGTGGATGGCGAGGAGGTTATTGTCCTGGGTGTAACGTTCGGCTGGGGGTTTTAGTCGTCGCAGACTCCCTATGGTTTGTGGCTTTGAGCGCAGCCTGAAACCCGCCCCGTTCAGGACTCGAGCAGGGGTATATGCGGGGCCGCAGACCGTGGCAATAAACCGCTCAGACGATAGTCCTCGTGCACTTCTATCTGACGCCCATAGGCCAGAAAGCCCGAGCGTAGATAAAAGGGCAGCGCCTTGGGCGAGTCATGGGTGCAGGTGTGTAACCAGAACCGTTCGATGGGCCGTTGGAACGCCAGTTTGATGCCCTTGTCCAGCATTGCGCGACCCAGTCCACCCCCCTGGAACTCTCCCAGTACACCGAAGAACGCCAGTTCGCAGGATGTGCTGTCCCGGAAGTCCAGCTCGAGCAGACCCGCGCGGGTGGTTCCGTCTGTCAGTGCAAAGCAGGCGATACCCGGGTGTTCGAGCAAGCCAATCAGAGAGTCGTCACTCATCACACGGCGCGAGAACCACAGCCACTCTTCGCCGATATCCCGGTACAGCGAGCGATAGATCTCAAGCGTGGATGCCCCGGTGAGCGGTTCCAGATGCCAGGGGCGGCGCAGCGCGAAGAGCGATCTTTGCGGTGGCCTGTGCATGGCCAGTAGCGTTACCACGCTGACCAGTTTGCCCGGCGGCAGGTCGTAGTATCCGTCCGCAAGATTAAGCGTTGTCAATTCAAGGCTCCCTGTTCATAGGTTCCGCACCCTGTTCCCGTTCCTGGCTTTATTCTTGATGCTTTGCCGGACCGCTGCTTCCATCCGTATAGGCAATGACAAGGTGAGCTAAACATGTAAGCTAGCATGCAACGCTGGTGTGGAATATGCGCGATCACGCACGGTATTCCGACACGCCGGAAATTTGCGGCTGACGCGGCGTACCTGAGGTCGCTGTCCCTGCTGTGCCAGGCATGATGCGGCGTGGTCCCAAGGTGGATAATTGTATGCGGAGCAATGATGAAATCAGATGATCAACTGGGAATGGCAGCGGGAATTACGCGTCGCGATTTGATTCACGACGCGGGCCTGGCTGCACTGGCACTGGCCTTCGCTCCCGGTGCCGGTGCCGGGGAAGCCGTGGCTGCCGCCGGTGCTGCACCTGCCGCGGCTGATTATCCACCTATACGAACCGGTCTGCGTGGCTCGCATCCGGGGGCCTTTGAAAGTGCGCACGCGCTGGCTCGCGAGGGCAGGCAGTTTCCCGCGCCCACAGATCTCGAGGAAAGCTATGACCTGATCGTGGTCGGTGCGGGCATCTCCGGGCTTGCGGCGGCGCATTATTACCAGCAGCGTTTTGGCAGTGATATGCGGATTCTGCTACTGGAGAACCACGATGACTTCGGCGGGCACGCCCGGCGCAATGAATTTCATCAGGGGGGGCAGATGCGTCTCTCTCTGGGGGGAACGCACAATCTGGAGTGGTGGTCCTTCAGTGACACGGTCAGTGCTTTTCTTGCGGAGCACGGTGTCGATGTGGAAGCCATGCTTGGCCAACGTCAGTTCTATTACGGCCGCACTGCGCCAAACAGCCCTGCCATGTGGTTCGACGAGGAGACCTACGGGGTAAACCGACTGGTTCCCCAATGCGATCTGGCGGCGGAGCTTGACGCTGCGACCATCGAGCAGATTCCGATTTCTGATGCAGGAAGAGCATCCCTGAAGCAGTTCTACAGTCGTCGCGAGAACGTTCTGGAGGAGATGGATGCCGCACAGACAGACAATTATCTGCGCAGCACCTCTTACCCGGATTTTCTTCGCCAACAGGGCGGACTGACCGAGGACGCAGTGCAGTTGTTTGACAAGCAGAACCATGGAGGGTGGGGTGTGGAGATGCGCGCGCTGTCGGCGGCGGAGGCGATGGAGGGCTCAATGCCTGGGCAGCACCTACTCGGTAAAAAGTTTACCAGGGATGCCTGGGAGTATCCCGTGGCCATGTGGCCCGATGGCAATGCCAGCCTGGCCCGCTTGCAGGTGGCCTCGCTTATTCCCCAGGTCGCGCCAGGCACCACCGCAGACAATGTGGCCGTGGCCAGGTTCGATTACTCCGCGCTGGATAGCGCCGCCAGCCCGGTTCGTCTGCGCCTGAACTCCACGGTGATCAATGCAGAAAATGGTGATGACGGCGTTGCGGTCAGCTACGTGAACGAGGGCCGCGTGCTCCGCGTCCGCGGGCGGCACTGCGTGCTTGCCTGCTACCACAGTATCATTCCGCACCTTTGCCCGACCTTGCCCGAGCCGCAACGCGAGGCCCTGAAGTACCAGGTCAAGCACCCGTTGCTGCTAACCAACGTTCTCATCCGCAACACCGCAGCCCTGGATCAGTTGGGTATCGACGGTGTCAGCTGTCCCGGTCGTTTACATGAGAGTCTGTTTACTTTTCGAGGTATCAACACCGGGGGTTATGAGCATGACATCGCGGACACGGGCCCCGTGTCCCTGGTGTTTTGGGGGAGTATTTCACCGCCCCCGGAGACGGTGGACATCCACAGCCAGTTGCGTGCGTCCCGGGCAACGATGCTCGGTCTCAGTTTTGAGGATTACGAGCGAGAGGTGCGCAGCGTACTTGACGGACTACTGGGCCCCGCGGGCTTCGACGTGCGCCGCGATGTGCTGGCGATTACCGTAAATCGCTGGCCGCACGGCTACGCCTACGACTATCTGGATCTCTGGGACCCGGACTGGGGCGAGGGTGAAGCCCCGCACGAAAAGGCGCGCAGAACCTTCGGAAATATTGCCATCGCCAATGCCGATGCGGCGGCGGATGCCTACACACATGCGGCGATTGATCAGGCCTTCCGCGCGATTGAGGAGCTACCCGGCAGTGCGTAGCGGCGCTTAGAGGTAGCCGATCCACAGGTAGCCGAGCGTCGCGACGACCGCAGCGATCAGGGCGTAGGGCAGCTGAGTCAGCGCGTGCTGCAGTGGGGTGCAGCCGGTCGCCTGCGCCGTGAGTACGGTTGCGTCGGAGTAGAAACAAGCGTGGCTGCCAAAGGTGCTCGCCGACAGGGTCGCCCCGATCAGTAGCGTCATGTCGGCGTTGAGACCCTGGCCCAGCGCGGTAACGATCGGCAGCACAATGACGAACACGCCCCAGTTGGAACCGGTCAGAAACGACACCAGACCCATGCTGACGAAAATTGCGGCGGGGAGCGATTGCGCAGAGAGCACTGGCTCGAGACTGCTCACTACATAGGACGCCATTCCCAGATCGTCATTCACCTCCTTGAGGATAAATGCGGCAACCAGGATTGCCAGCGGTTCGAGCATGGTCTTGAAGCCGTCGATGACCGTGTCAAAGGTTTCATTAAGGTCCAGCAGGCGCATCCCCAGAACAATACTGATCGTGCCGCCCAGCGCGATATAGATACCGACGAGGAAATCGTTGTCCGCCGCGATGGTGGCGACCACCAGCACAACCATCGGCAGGATGAACAGCCACAGGCGCGGTCGGATACTTTCCTTGGGCTTTACGGACTGGTTCGCCGCCTCGATGTGCGCCGCTTCCGGTGGCACGGTCACGCCGGTGTCTCGCGCTCGGGCATCGGCCTTCGCCATCGGGCCCAGGGACGGGATCCATCCGACAATCGTTAGTGGAACCACCAGCACCGCGGCCCAAGCGTAAAACATGTAAGGAATCGCGGAAATATAGACGTTCAGGCCCTGGCCTTCCTCAGCCAATCCATTGGCGACCAGCAGGCCGCCAAAAAAAGCGCCCCAGGTCGAGTAGGGGATGATCACGCTGATCGGAGCCGCGGTCGAATCCACGACGTAGGCGAGCTTTTCCCGGGCAATGCGAAAGCGGTCGGTGATATCGCGCATGGCGGCGCCGACGGCGAGGGAATTGAGGTAATCGTCAACGAAGAGCACCAGACCCAGGCCCCAGGTCGTCATCAGGGCGCTGCGTTCTGTTTTAACTTTCCCGGAAAGGAATCCGGTGAAGGCACTGGTCGCTCCCGTGCGCATCAGCAAACCGATAAGTCCGCCCATCAGCCCGCAAACAAGGATCACCCAGGCTACATCCGGATCGGTCATGACATTGACTGATGTCTCGGCCAGGCCGAACACAAAGCCCCAGCCGTGCAGCATGATCAGTCCCGCAAGGCCGCCGCTGAGCAGTGATTCGATGGGGCGTCTGGTCCACAGGGCAAGACAGAAAACCAGTGCCGTGGGCGCGAGACTCGCGAGGCCCCATTCACTTTCACTCATATAACCGATTTCCTGCTCGCTTATGGCGCCGCACGCTATCTACACCGGGCGCGATGAATCTCAAGCTTATCCTCGTAGCGCCGCGCGGTGCTATAGGCGGGCGATAGTTTTATGTCAGGAAATAATTTTATGTCAGGAATATGCGCCGGGGCCGGTTGAGTTGAGATCCACTGTATCGCGCAGTTTCATCGCCGCCTCGCGCCCGGACAGGAACCAGCGCAGATCCTCTGCCTCACCCTGCAGGGCGTTTTCGGTGAGCGCCGCGCTGATATGCTCTCGCGCCGGGGACCGTAGCAGTGTCGCTTCTGCGGTCTGTATGAGCACCTGGAAATCCGGCTGCTGTACCGGCGTATTGTGCACTTCGGCATCGAGTCGGGCTTCCAGCAGGCCCGGTGCAGCGCGCGCGACCGCAGAGCGATGCCTCCAGAGGCCCGTAGCCGTATCGAGAGCATAGCTGGGCAGGAGCCGCCAGCCATGCTCCGCGACCAGACTCAGGGCCTTTAGCAGATACGCAAATTCCCCTTCAGCCAGAAAGTAATTGAAGTTGAGGCGCACCCAGCCGGGGCGCAGGCAGCCGTAGCGGGTAGTCGTCCAGTGCTCCAGGCGCTCGGAACGCTGGGCGTCGATAGCGAGCAGCGCGTGCCCATAGGGCCCGGCGCAGGAGCAGCCCCCCCGGGCCTGGATGCCGAACAGGTCGCTCAGCAAGGCAACCACGAAGCCGTAGTGGAGTTCTCGGTCCGGCGCGTGGTGAAAACGCAGGGAGAAGATGGCCAGTCGGGGCGCGTCCTGGGGGCCCAGGATTTCCAGATTCTCTAGCGGCGACAGACCGTGGAAAACAGCTTTCACCTTCGTTTGTTCGATGTCTTCAATACGCGCGGTGCCGACGCGCTGTTGCAGCGCAAAAACCAGGCCGGCGCGAACGGATTCAACTATTGCCGGTGTTCCCCCTTCCTCACGACGCTCGTGATCCTCCAGGTAATGGTGCGAGGTCGGTGTTACGTAGCTTACGGTACCCCCGCCGACGCGAGCGGGCACGGGGCTGCTGAAGAGTTGCTCTTTGAGCACCAGTATGCCCGGCGTGCCGGGCCCGCCAATGAACTTGTGCGGCGACAGGAACAGCGCATCGATAGGCGCGTCACCCCCGTTCATGTCGATAGCAACATAGGGTGCCGCCGCCGCATAGTCCCAGAAGGCGAGGGCGCCCTCGCGTTTGAGGAGTCGGGTAATCGCCTGGACATCGCTGCGCAGGCCGGTGACGTTTGATGCCGCAGAAAAGCTGCCGATTTTCAGTGGGCGATGCCGATAGTCGTGAAGGGCGTCGGCCAGGGCCAATTGGTCAATATGTCCCTGAGCATCCAGGGGAATGCGGATGACGTCGGCAATGCTTTCTCGCCAGGGCAGTTCGTTGGAATGGTGCTCATAAGGCCCGACGAAGACAGCGGGTCGCTGCTCTTCGGGAATTTGTTCGCTAAAGCCGTAGCGTTCATCCAGTTCTCGGGGTAGGCGCAGATTGAGGATGTCGACGAGGAGGTTGATGGCTGCGGTGGCGCCAGCGCCACAGAATATCAGCCGGTCATGTGCATCCAGGTTGAGAGCGTGGGCGATGGTTCGCCGTGCCTGCTCACGCAGTGCAGTGGATTGCGCGCCGGTAAATGAACTCTCGCTATGCGTATTGGCATAGTAGGGGAGCACCGAATCCCACAACTGCGATTCGATAAAATCGAGAGAGCGACCGGAGGCGGTGTAGTCCGCGTAAACCAGCGGGCGCGTGCCGAAGGGTGTCTCAATCGGCGTGTACTGACCGATAACGCCATCGCGTATGCGCTGGAGGAGAGCGTTGGTGGGCTCCGAGGAAATTGCAGGCGGCTGCATGGAGGATGGCGTAGAGGGTTGTGTAGGCTGGGGCATGGGTCGACTCGGTTCTGAAGTAGTATGACGTGTCTTACTGTACACGGCGGGATGCGCGACATTGTCGATAAATGTCCTGTTATTTAGTGCTTATACCGGTCATTCGTAGCGTTCCTGGCGAATATACTATGCCTTTGTTCGAAGAGCGTTTGGAGTTGCCGTATGACTGTTGAATTTCACATGGATGCGATTGATCGCAAAATCCTCATGGCCCTGCAGCATGACGCATCCCTGTCGCTCGCGGATCTTTCCGATCGGGTGAGCCTGTCGCGTTCCGCCTGCGGTCGCCGCTTGCAGCGCCTCGAGGAGGCGGGTATCACGCTCAAACGGGTGACCTTGCTGGACAACGCGAAGGTCGGCCTGCCGCTCACGGTATTCATCTCCGTACGCACGGATAAACACAACCCCGAGTGGGCCAGCGTATTTCGCGAGGTGGTGGCGGCCATCGACGGCGTACAGGAGGTATATCGCCTGGGAGGCAGCGTGGATTACCTGATCAAGGCGGTAGTGTCCGGAATGAGCGACTATGACCGTTTGTATCAGGAGCTCATCGCAGCGGATCTTCTGGACGTCAGTGCCAGCTTCGTGATGGAAGAAATAATGCGCAGTACGGTTCTGCCACTGTGATCAGGCTCCTGCGCAGGCTGTTGCTCAGCCCGGTTCCTTCGGCTCCCACAGTTCGACTTTGCGGCCATCCGGGTCTATCAGCCAGGCAAAATTGCCGTAGTCCGCGTCTTCCCGGGGCTGCACAGTCTCAGCGCCGGCCGATCGGGCTTTTTCGAGAATGGCATCGAGATCGTCGACGATCAGGTTGATCATGTAGGGCAGGGTGGATGGTTTGAAATAATCGGAATCTTCCGCAAACGCGGTGAAGATGGTACGCGCGGCCTCGGGGAATACGCTGGCGCTGTCGCGATGCAGGAAGTCAAAACCTCCATACTCATTCGGCTCAATCCCCAGGATGTCCCGGTACCAGGCGATGGTTGCAGAAGGATCCGGACTGCGAAGAAACAGACCGCCGATGCCGATTACTCTCCCCTTTGTCATTTCCTGCTCCCTCATGTGTTCCCGTGCGCTGGGTTAGAGTGTAGTAAGTGCAAGGGGTTTTCGCTGGCATGCGGGGCCATCCCGACGTAGAACTGACACCCATGCTTTTGAGGTTGAGATATGACTCAAGGGTTGATCCCCACAGAAGACGCTTTCCGGCGGTCCTGCTGCTCGCCAGCGGCCTCGCGGCGGAGCGCCGGTCCGTGATCCGTCCTCTATGGATGTTCATCGCGGCGGCGCTGGGCCTCGCTTTGCTGGCGCCCCCGCCGGCTCTTGCGAACGAAAGCGAAGCGGAAATCGAGTACCTGCTCAGCGCTATTGGAAACAGTGGCTGCACCTTCATTCGCAATGGCAGTTCGCACTCCCCGGAAAACGCCGAGGCGCACCTGAGGAAGAAGTACGAGCGCGGGCGGAAGTATGCGAGCACCGCGGAGAAGTTTATTGAGCGGCTGGCGACGGCCAGCTCCTGGAGCAAAAAGCCCTACACGATGCGCTGCGTTGACGAAGAGGCTACGCCCACCGGCGACTGGCTGCGCAGGAAGCTCCTGAACTACCGTCAGACGCCGCTCAACAGCAAGGGTCTGATTAACCCGGTCACTGGGTCCGGTGGACCGGGTAATACCGGCCTCGCCGACCAAGCGCAAACGGGACTACTTCCTGGCAGTACCCTGCGAAATCACCCCGCTTCGCGCTGTTAAGGGTTCGCTCAGACAAGTTCAGCATCTCGCCGTCCTGGGTTTGCGGAGTCTGCCGCCGCCATGCACGACGATGTGTAGGGTATTGTGCACGGTATGTGCGTAAGTTTTTTCCGAATTTTCTGTGCATCAGCGAGAAGTCGTTACTTCACTCTGAGCCTATAAAAATAGGCATTTTTTGGTACCGAAGGCCGGACTCGAACCGGCACGCTTTTAAGGGCGGGGGATTTTGAATCCCCTGTGTCTACCAATTTCACCACTCCGGCAGAAATCTCCCCAATACGTCGGCTGGTCGGCGATCGGGGCGCAGGAGTATAGCAGGGGCACTCAGATCGCTGCCAGTGTAGTCGAGGCATTTGCAGCGGCTTGGCGTCTTACGCCCGCCGGCACTTCCCTGTAAACTCCGCCCGCGCCGCGGCCATGTTCCGCATCCGAGTATCCGGTGCCGGGCACTGAGCCGCACCAAAAGGAAGAGAAAGGAACCGATTATGTCCATGAAATTGATCAAGAAAACTGACGAGTTCGCCATCTATATGCGCGGCGACGAGCGCTATGCTGTGAAAGGCGCCGACAACAAGCCCGTCAACGGTGACGACAAGGTGAGTATTCTTCTTGCCGAAGGCCTGATTACTATCGCTGTACCCGCAGCCCCCGCTGAAGCGGAAGTGAGCGAAGAGCCAGCTGCGGAAGAGGGTGACGCCGCCGAGGCTGGCGACAGCGCCGAGTAACTTTTTGCGGAGACTTGCGGTTGCCGGCGCGATGTTGGCGCCTGCGCTCTCACAGATATGCAACGCAGCGACTTTCACTACGACCTTCCCGATGAGCTGATCGCGCAGGTACCGCTGGCGGAACGCTCCGCCAGTCGTCTCCTGTGTCTCGATGGCAGCAGCGGATCAGTGGTGCATCGGCAGTTCCGCGATCTTCTGACCTTGCTGCACCCCGATGATCTTCTCGTGTTTAACGACACGCGGGTTCTGCCGGCGCGCCTGTACGGCGTGAAGGAGACCGGTGGGCGGGTTGAGATTCTTGTTGAGCGCCTGACGGCGGAGAACACGGCACTGGTGCATCTGCGCGCGAGTAAATCGCCGAAACCCGGTGCGCGCATCAGTTTGACGCGGGCGCAGGATGGCGAGCCCGGTGCGGAGCAGATCGAAGTGACCGGCCGCGAGGGCGAGCTGTTTGCCGTGCGCAGTGAGGAGCCTATGGGTCCGCTACTGGCGCGTATCGGCCACATGCCGCTGCCTCCCTATATCGAGCGGGCCGATACCCCCGTGGACCGCGAGCGCTACCAGACCGTGTATGCGGCGAAGGAGGGCGCTGTGGCCGCGCCAACCGCCGGCCTGCACTTTGATACTGACCTTTTGCAGGCACTCGAGGCGCGCGGCGTGTCATTCGCCAGAATTACTCTGCACGTCGGCGCTGGTACCTTTCAGCCAGTGCGCACTGATGACATCCGCGAGCATCACATACATGCGGAATTTCTTGAGGTGGATGAGCGGGTCTGTGCGGCTGTTCGCGAGACCCGCGCGCGCGGCGGGCGAGTCGTCGCGGTGGGGACTACAGCCGTGCGCAGCCTGGAGTCAGCGGCGGCCTCGGGAGAGCTGCGACCTTATAGGGGTGATACGCAGTTGTTTATTTACCCGGGCTATCGCTTCCGTGCCGTGGACGCCATGATCAGCAATTTTCACCTACCCGAGTCTACTCTGCTGATGCTGGTCAGTGCTTTTACCGGTCGCGAGGTGGCCCTGGCGGCCTATGCCAGTGCGGTGGAAGAGCGCTACCGGTTCTTCAGCTATGGGGACGCGATGTTTATGGAGCCAGCGAACGGAGTGCGAGTCTGATGGAGTTCGGCGTTACCGCCAGGGACGGCCTCGCCCGGCGCGGGCGTTTGCAGTTCGCGCGCGGCGCAGTTGAGACGCCCGCCTTCATGCCCGTGGGCACTTACGGCACCGTAAAGGGCATGCTGCCGCGTGATGTGGCAGCGATTGGTGCACAGATTGTCCTCGGCAACACCTTTCATCTCTGGCTGCGGCCCGGTACGGAGGTGATTGCGGCCCACGGCGATCTGCACGATTTTATGCAGTGGCAGGGACCGATTCTCACCGACTCCGGCGGGTTTCAGGTATTCAGCCTCGGCGCCATGCGCAAGATCAGTGAGAAGGGGGTGGCTTTTCGATCCCCGGTCGACGGGGCGCGCGTGTTTTTGGATCCGGAGACGTCCATGGCTATCCAGCGCCAGTTGGGCAGCGATATCGTGATGATCTTCGATGAGTGCACACCCTATCCGGCGACGCTGGAGGAAGCGGCGCAGTCCATGTCGCTGTCACTGCGTTGGGCGGCCCGCAGCCGGGTGGCCCACGGCGACAACCCCGCGGCACTGTTCGGTATTGTGCAGGGGGGTATGTACGACGAGCTGCGACGTGAATCCCTGGATGGCCTGGTGGATATTGGTTTCGACGGCTACGCTATTGGCGGCCTCTCCGTGGGCGAACCCAAGGACGAGATGATGGCGGTGCTCGAAGGGCTGGCGCCGCATATGCCGGAGGCTGCGCCGCGCTACCTGATGGGCGTGGGGACGCCGGCGGACCTACTCGAGGGGGTCAAGCGGGGGATCGATATGTTCGACTGCGTCATGCCGACGCGTCACGCGCGCAATGGTCATCTGTTCACATCGCGGGGTGTGGTCAAGATTCGCAATGCCCGTCATCGGCACGATACCGGCCCC
Organism: Halieaceae bacterium; assembly: GCA_047635315.1. Lineage (GTDB taxonomy): Bacteria > Pseudomonadota > Gammaproteobacteria > Pseudomonadales > Halieaceae > Congregibacter. Next base: position 25,064 of record JBLIIW010000021.1, read on the forward strand.
CTGGACAACGCCTGTGACTGCTACACCTGCGGCAGCTTCTCCCGCGCGTATCTACACCACCTGGATCGCTGCAACGAAATGCTCGGTGCCCAGCTGAATACCATACACAACCTCCGCTATTATCAGAATCATATGGCTTCGATCCGCGCAGCCATTGAGTCACAGTCACTGGAGTCCTACGCACAGGGCTTCTACGCGGGGCAGGCAACAGACGCGCCCTAAACACGCGCCTACAGATCTCGCCGAACATACCCGGTGCAGGACAGGATGAAATTTATATGCTCTACCGATTAGCAGACCAGGCGCCCGTATTACTTGGCACAGGACACTTCGTTGCCCCCAATGCCGCCGTGATTGGCCAGGTAACGCTGCACGGAAACAGTAGCGTGTGGTTTTCCTGCGTGTTGCGCGGCGATGTGGAGACTATTGAGGTGGGTGCGGGATCGAATATTCAGGATGGCGTGGTTATTCATGCTGATCCCGGTTTTCCGACGCGTATTGGCAGTAATGTCACGGTGGGTCACAACGCGATGCTGCACGGTTGTAGCATCGGCGATGGTTCGCTCGTCGGTATTAATGCGGTAGTTCTCAACGGCGCTGTCATCGGCAAGGGCTGTCTCATAGGCGCCAATGCGCTCGTCACAGAGGGTATGAATATCCCCGACGGGTCTCTGGTACTCGGTTCGCCCGCAGTGATTCGCAAGAGCCTCAGCGCTGAGCAGCAGCTCGGCCTGGCACACAATGCCGATCATTACGTGGGCAACGCGGCGCGCTTCATCCGGGATCTGGAAGCGCTCCCATGAGCGCTGGCGAAGTGCAGCAAAGCGCTGCAGGAGATCCCGCCTCACCGTGCATTTCAGTCTGTGCCCTGCGCGAGGACGGCCTGTGTTTGGGTTGCTATCGCTCGGCTGAAGAGATCACCGACTGGTTCATGGCCTCGGCGGGTGAGAAACGCGTGATTCTGGCCAGGGCCCGACAGCGCCGGGAAGAGGGCAGCAGCACGCAGTTTCTGTGAGTCTGCACCGCGCAAGCTATAGCGAGTGCTCTCAGGACGTGCGGCGGGCGCGCACCGCGCGCACCACATTGCCTTCCAGTTCGAGGATTTCCAGGCAGTAGGGACCCAGTCGGAGCCCGGCGTTGGCGTCCGGGAAAGACTCGAGGAATTCGAGTATCAGGCCCGACAGGGTTTTCGGGCCGTCCGTGGGCAAATCCCAGTGCAGAGCCTTGTTGATGTCGCGTACGCTGGAACTCCCGTCCATGATGAAGCTACCGTCGCGCTGCGGGTAGATTTCATCGGCGCTGTCGTTCAGGTTCGATGTGAAATCGCCAACAATTTCTTCGAGGATATCCGCGACGGCCACCAGGCCGATAACGTCACCATATTCGTCCACGACGACGCCCAGGCGCAATTTTTTCTGCTGAAAATTGCGCAGCTGCGTGCTCAGAGCTGTGCTTTCGGGAATGAAGTAGGGCTTGTCCATTTCCTCCAGCAGGGCGTCCCGGGAGAGGTTGCCAGTAGCGAGGATGCGGCTGAGGTTACGCAGGTGCAGCACACCGCGAATTTCGTTGATGTCCTCCTCCCAGACCGGTAGCAGCGTATGGTTGCTGCGCCGTATCTGCTCAACAATTTCCTCGTCGCTAGCGGCCAGGTCGATGCCGTAAAACTCATTGCGCGGCACCATGATGTCGTCGACGGTAACGCCTTCCAGATCGAGAATATTCACCAGCATCCCGCGGTGGCGCTGGGGGATCATCGCGCCCGGGTCTGAAACGATCGTGCGCAGCTCCTCCCGGGACACCTGGTCCTCGCCGTTGCGCGCCGTGTCTACGCGGAGCAGCCACAGGAGGCCGTTGGTGATCCAGTTGACGGCGACCACCAGCGGGATCAGCAGGCGCATGAGCGGCAGCAGTATGACGCTGGCGGGAAACGCGACCCGTTCCGGATACAGGGCGGCGATTGTTTTGGGCATCACCTCCGCAAAGATCAGGATTACCAGGGTGAGCAGGAAGGTGGCGATGACTATTCCGGCATCTCCATAGAGCCGGATAGCGATAACCGTGGCGATGGCTGAGGCAGCGATGTTGACCAGGTTGTTGCCTATGAGGATCAATCCGATCAGGCGATCGGGCCGCTCGAGCAGCTTGCTGGCGCGCTCGGCGCCCCGGTGCCGCTGCTTGCCCAGGTGTTTCAGTCGATAACGATTGAGTGACATCATGCTGGTCTCCGAACTGGAGAAGAAACCGGACATCAGAATGAGCGCTGCGAGAACCGCAAACAGGAGACCCAGCGGTGCCTCGTTCAAGTGAGTAGTAGACCTATCAAGCTATATGACCTGTGATCTTGAAGAAAAAAGCCCAGAGCAGCAAGGGCGGCGGCATCGAAGGTGAAAAGTTCCCTGTATCGGCGAGCGCCTGTCTCTGCTCAGCCCCGGTTGAGGACCAGTTCAAGTACCAGCTTGGAGCCCAGGAACGCCAGCATCAGCAAGGTGAATCCGCTGACGGTCAGTCGCACCGCGGTCTGGCTGCGCCAGCCGAGCTGGTGGCGCCCCCACAGGAGCACGCTGAAGAGTATCCATGCGACGATGCTCAGCACCGTTTTATGCACCAGATGTTGTGCGAAAATGTTTTCCATGAAGATCATGCCGGTCGCGATGGACAGCGTTAGCGCCGCCACGCCCACCCAGATGAGTTCGAAGAGCATGCTTTCCATCAGCTGTAGGGGCGGTAGCGCCCCCAGCAGGCCGCCCATCTGGCGGCGCTTGAGCTGAGCGTCCTGGGCGGCCAGTAGCGCGGCCTGTATGGCGGCGAGCGTGAGTACCGCGTAGGCCATCACTGAGCTGCCGATATGGACCACCACCCCGAGACGCAGTCCGTGCTGTGCAGCGGCCGTGTCGGGCCCCAGCGTGGCAATCAGCACCGCTACCGCGGACAGGGGAAACAGGACGATCAATAGGTTTTGCAGTGGCCGCCATGCCAGGGCGATCAGGCAGGCGCTGTTGACGGCGAGAAAGATCAGGGAAAATATTCTGAAGAAACCGAAGTTCGCGCCAGTTTCACCAAACAGGTTGTACCAGGTGAGTACGCCGTGGCAGCACAGGGCGAAACAGGCCAGAACGATCACGCTGCGGCTCAGCATCGTGCGACTCTGTACAGCTCCGGCCAGTTGCAGGCCCGCAGCGGCCAGATAAAGCAGTGCGGCGATGACGGCGAGAAAGGCAATGGACATGCGGCTTGGGTCCTGGCCTGAAAGTGTGGTTTGGGAGTGGGCGTTGGGGCGCGTATACTCGCACCCCTTGTACCGATTTGTTCTCGGGTAATCAATAGCGCTGCCGGCCGCTGCGCCGCAGTGAAAGGTTTTCTTCCCCATGTTCCAGAATCTCTCCGAGCGACTCACCCAGAGCCTGCGCGCCGTCACTGGCAAAGCGCGGCTCAGTGAGGACAATATCCAGGGCACGCTGCGCGAGGTGCGCATGGCGCTGCTCGAGGCCGACGTGGCATTGCCGGTCGTCAAACAGTTTGTGGATGCCGTGAAGACGCGTGCGCTCGGCCAGGAGGTCATGGCATCGCTGAGCCCGGGGCAGGCCTTCCTGAAGGTCGTGCAGGCGGAGCTCGAGTCCGTGATGGGCGAGGCCAACGAGGGCTTGAACCTGGTTGCGCAACCACCCGCTGTTATTCTTCTTGCAGGACTGCAGGGTGCGGGTAAAACGACGTCCGCCGCCAAGCTTGCCCGGCTGCTCCGGGAGCGCGACGGCAAGAAAGTCATGATGGTGAGTGTTGATGTCTACCGGCCGGCGGCCATCAAGCAGCTCGAGACTCTGGCGGCCGAGGTTGGAGTCGATTTCTTCCCCTCGCACGCGGAGCAAAAGCCGGTGGATATCGCGTTGGCGGCCCTGGCGCAGGCGCGGATTCAGTTCAGTGATGTGCTGATTGTCGATACCGCCGGTCGACTGGCGATTGACGAGGCCATGATGGCGGAGATTACCGCCCTCGAAAAAGCGGTGGTGCCCGTTGAGACCCTCTTTGTGGTAGACGCCATGACCGGTCAGGATGCCGCCAATACCGCCAAGGCTTTTGGGGAGGCGCTACCGCTTACCGGAGTGATTCTGACCAAGGTGGACGCGGACAGCCGCGGTGGTGCGGCGCTGTCGGTGCGCCAGATAACCGGCAAACCCATCAAGTTTCTTGGCGTTGGCGAAAAAACCGAAGCGCTTGATCCTTTCCATCCGGATCGTCTCGCCTCGCGCATCCTCGGCATGGGCGACGTGCTTTCTCTCATTGAGGAGGCGGAGCAGAAAGTCGATCGGGTCAAGGCCGAGCGGTTCGCGCGCAAGGTCAAGAAAGGCAAGAAGTTCGACCTCGAGGACCTGCGTGATCAGTTGCAGCAAATGAGCAATATGGGCGGTATGGCCAGCATGCTCGACAAGTTGCCGGGTATGGGCGGCATGGCGCAGATGGCGCAGTCACAGATGGACAACAAAACCTTCTCGCGCATGGAGGCAATGATAAATTCCATGACGCCGCGTGAGAGGCGCAACCCGGAGCTGATTCAGGGGTCGCGCAAGCGGCGCATCACCCGTGGCTCGGGGACGCAGGTTCAGGACCTGAACAGGCTTTTGAAGCAGCACAAGCAGATGGCGAAAATGATGAAGAAGATGAAGGGCGGTGGTATGGAAAAGATGATGCGCGGCATGGGCGGTATGATGCCGCCCAGCGGTGGGGGTTTCCCGCCCCTACGCTAGTCCCCCGCCCATCTGTCAAATCGGGCCTAAGCCCCCGCGATTGTTGAAAAAAAACACAGACGAGGGGGCTTTCAAGGCGCGTGAGTTTTCTGTATCATGCGCCACCTTTCGCGGGGGTGCTATTTCTATCCGGCACCGGCGATTACACATTTTTTGCAAATACCGGCTGTTATTCCGACGCGCACCCCGCGCGCCGGGCAGATAGATACCGGTGACTGAGAGAGTTCAAAGGGCAATGGTAACAATTCGGCTTTCACGCAGCGGCGCCAAGAAGCGCCCCTTCTACCACCTAACAGTGACCGATAATCGCCGCTCGCGCGACGGTCGTTTCATCGAGCGCGTCG
>JBLIIW010000022.1:0-30125 GCA_047635315.1 Halieaceae bacterium
AAGGCGCTCGCCGCGACGAAGTAGGTTCCTGTGCTGTCCGGTGCAAAGGCCAGTCGCGCATTGCGGCCATCACCGCCGTCATCGTCGATCGCCAGTGCTTCGGGACCGCCGTTCGCATCGAAGAGCGCCAGGAACGGGTCGGCCAGCGCATTGGGGCCATCACCTGTCAGGTTGAATTCGTACTGCTCACCGGCCGTCAGCGTGACCGCAAACCAGTCCTGGTCGTCGGCGAAGTCGATACTGTTTGTAAGGTTCTCGCCCGCAACCAGCGTCGCGCCGGTGCTTGCATCCCCGGGAATGGCATCCACATCCTCATCGGCGCTAATGCTGACGGTGTAGCTGCCGGTGTCATCCGCACCAAAGGCGCGCACCGCAGCGAAAAAGCTGCCGCTCGCGTTCGGCGTGAAGATCAGCGAAGGTTCAAGGCCCGGTCCGCCGTCATCGTTGAAGGCAACCGCTTCGCTGGCGCTGCTGAATACCTCCAGCGTCGGGTCCATGAGTGTGCCGCCACCGCTGGTGCTGCCAGACACATCGATGGTGTAGGTGACCCCGGCCTGCAGGTCCAGGAGCAGCCAGTCCTGGTCGCCGCCAAAATCGATGCTGGAACTGACTGAAGCATTGACGGCGAGGGCTTCGCTGCTGCTCGCATCTCCGGGGATGCCGTCGCTGTTGGCGAAGGTGGCCAGCAGCGCTTCGATCACGTAGCTGCCGGTCTGCGAAGCGCTGAATGCTTCTGCCGAAAGGAAAAACGTTCCCGACGCCGTGGGTGTAAAGGACAGCGCGGAGTTGCTGGTGCCCCCGGCATCATTGTTGGAGGTGATAAAAACCCCCGCTGGATCAAAAAGTCCCAGCCAGGGATCGCTCAGGGTGACGCCATTCAGGGAGAACGCATAGTTCTCGCCGGCCTCAAGGTCCACGCGGAACCAGTCCCGGTCCTCGCGGCTATCGATGGCGCCCTGCGTAACCTCGCCCAGAACAAGCGTGGCCTGCGTCGTCGTGTCACCGGGAATCGCGTCCTGCGTGGGCGCCGGGGCTGGCGCCGCGCCGTCATCAAGGCTGGCGATCGCGTTGGCGAGAGCGACCACATCCACGCGGCTGAAGCTGGCGCCGGAGTTCAGCACGTTATCGTTCTCATCATCGCCATCGACGATAGTCACCGCGCTGCTGCTGAGCAGGCTGAGGAATTCCGTGGGGCTCAGTCGCCGGCCGAGTTCCTGGTCGGCGATCTGCTGCGCCAGGGCCGCCACCCCGGCAATCTGCGGCGCCGCCTGGCTGGTACCGGTCTGGCCGGCTGTGCCGCCGCCCGGCGCGGCGCCGGTGATGGTGGCCCCCGGGGCGAAGATCGGGGTGAGTAATGTGCTGCGCTGGGAGAATGGCACGATCACGTCAACAGCGGTGCTGAAGGCCTCGGCGCCATCTGCCCAGCCCTGTGGGCCGACATTGGCATCGAAGGTCGCGCCCACGGCGATCACATTCGGGTCCGACGCCGGGTAACCGACGCCGGGAGCCTGGAAGGAGAAATAATCGTTGCCCGCCGCGGCGATGCTGATCACCCCGAGCGCCGCGAGCGCCGCGAATTCATCGGCCAGCACGTCGAGCTGCGGGGAATTCGCGTTGGTGGACGTTCCCAGGGACAGGTTCACGGCGACAATGTTGAAAGCGCTCTGGTTCTCCACGACCCATTGCAGGGCGCGCTGGATACCGTCGAAGGAGCCGCCGCCGGCGTTGCCGAGCACCTGCAGCGCAATGATGTTTACGCCCGGGGCTACACCTTCGAAAGCGCCGCTGGAGGAGCCGATAATGGACGCCACATTGCTGCCATGGCCGTTGACGTCATCGGCGGTGCCGTCACCGTCGTCGCTGAAATCCTGGTGGTAGACGATGCGATCAGACACGCCGTCGCCATCGCTGTCCGGGCCGAAGGCCGGGTGATTGAGGTCGATGCCGGTGTCCAGTACCACGACGGTGTAGCCGCTGCCGTCGATGTTGGCAAAGCGCGGATCGGCGCGCAGCACGTCGAGGCCGAGAATATCCCCGGACTCGGCGGTGCGCGGCGTGAGCAGCACGGCGCTGTCGATACCGACCTTGCCGTCGCTCTCGCCGATGGTGAGATTGAAACGCCCCCGGTCTTCCAGGGTGATGCCCAGGGACTCCAGCGCTGTATCCACGGAACGGCTGTCGCCGCCGACCGCATCGAGGATTGAATCGCGCAGCGGTGATGTGGGCGCCAGGTTGGTGACGACGTTCGCCACGTCCACGCGGTTGGCGACGATCAGGTCATCGCCGGAGCCCGGGCGCACACCGTCGATGATGCGCAGAGCCACGTCTGGCAGGGTGAACTCACCACTCTCCAGGCCGGCACTGTAAAAAGCCAGCCCTCCGGTATCCGCCGCGCGACCGAACAGCTGCAAGAACAGGCCGTTAACCAGTTCCGTGTTGGACAGAGCGCCGTAATTCTCGTTGAACTCGGCGGAGTTGCCAAAGGCAGCGGCGATGCCGGCGGCGCCTTCAACGCCCAGACGGCCCACCCAGTAGCCGAGGCCGCCCGGGTCGGCGGCGCGCCCGTAATAGGCAATGTACATGGACTGGGTATAGTTCAGCTGGGACTGGGATGCGGACACGCGAATCTCCTTGGCAAATGGTGCGGGACTGGCAGAGAGTCTGCGCCTCGCTCATTGCACAATCGCGGGCGCACAGGAGAAGTATAGATGTCTTCTGGCTGGCGTCGAGGAAACCGGCAGCGCCGGGCCGCAGGATCAGATCAGGAAATCGGTCATGCCGTTGGCCGTGAGTTCGATGAACTCATTGGACTGCGTCATGTCCACAACCACGCGTTGCTGCGATCGCGCGCCACTGTCCAGTTCACCGGTCCAGAAATTGAACCCCTCCTCATCGGGAGCCCGGCCGAACACGTTCTCATACATATGCGATACAAAATCCGCTGAGCTAATATCGATGGGGTGGGTCACGCCGTCGAAGAAGCCCAGGAATTCCGTGGAAAAGATAAATCCGGCGACCATGGAGTCCAGATCGTGATTGCCCAGGGAAATCTGCTCCGACCACCAGTCGAAGCCGCCCACGTCCGGCACACGGCCCAGCGCACCACCGTAGGTCCGAAAGAGCTGGGCATCTTCGGCGCGGATGAACTCGCCCGTATCCAGCAGGAAGTCGGCGTCATAGAGAATGCCGTCCTCAAAACGGTCCAGGGGGACGAAATCGACGATCCCGGCGGGAGCATCGATCTCCACCGTGTAGTCGACTGGGGTCTCTGCGAAGCTGTAGACGCGAAATGCGTAATCATTACCGCCCACTACATCGAAAACAAGCGGCTCAATGGCATCGCTTGGGCTAGACGGGTATATGCCGCTGCCGACGAAAGTCAGCATGCCCTGCGCATCCTGCGAGTACAGCGCCACACGGGCACTGTTCTCGCCGCCTGAGTCATCGCTGTTGGCTGTATCAAGCAGGGTCAAGCGCAGCTCCCCAGCAGCCGGGGCGGTAAAGGAAAAGCTGTCCTGATCCTGAGAGAAACCGCCGTTCTGATCCTGACCGAAACCTTTGACAGAACCGACGATGCGCGCATCACCGGCGAACGTCAGCTCGATAGGCATCGGGCCCTCACTGAAAGGGTTAGGCGCATCACCAGCGGCTACACCATTTACTTGCTCTTCCTGCCCCGCTGAGGTGAGCCCGGAGGGCGCATTCACCGTCAGCGTGTACGCCGCGGGTATCGGCACGGCGGGTTTAACCGTGATGACATACTCCCGGCCTGCTATTACGGGAATATCGGTGGTCGCCTGTCCGGTCCAGCGGTTGTTCGCCGCATCCAGTCGGGATGAGGGGAGCGTAGAAGCGTCCGTCACATCAACGACAATCAGGTCAAGGCTGGCTTGATAATCGTCTTCCAGCAGCAGACTCATAACGCCTGAGGCGGTGGGCACCACGCGAAACACGTCGACGACATCATCGTCAAAGCCAACGCGCCCGGCGATAACGGCATCGCCCGCCGCGCTTAGCGGTACATCGAGCGCGGTCTCTGCTGAATTCCCTGCGTCGCCCAGTAGCTTGTAGCCAAGGCGCTCCTCGGAAAATGTTGTTGGCGCCGCCGCATCGATGAGCAGGGTATAGTCGCCAGCCCCGCCAGGGATGCCATCGACGCCGACCGTATACACCTCGCCGATGCTCAGATCCGTGTTCAGGGTCGCCAGTCCCTCACTCGGGGTTGCGGTCGCGATGATCGCTCCGGCGGCGTCAGAAAGTGTCAGTGCGCCAATCGTTTGCGCGCCGCTCTGCTTAAGGCTGATGTTCGCGGCGCCACTGGCCGTTGCCACAAAGCGATAGACGTCGGCTGTGTCGCTGGTCTGTGCGTTATCCATGTTCCCGAGGGAGCCGCTAACGGTCAGGTCGCCATTGCTGTCCAGGGGCGTCAGCGTAGAACGTCCAAGGGTGTCGCCGGCATCCCCAGACCATAAAACGCTGCCGTCTGCGAGATTGGCCTCATCCAGCGTCCCCGGGGGCGCTTGGTGCGCCGCCTCAGAGCTGATCTCTACGGAATATTCCGGCTTAGTTGAAGCGAGTAGCGGAAACACCCGCAGGAAGTAGGTCGCGTCGGGCTGCAAATTCAGAAATGCGCCGCCGTAGAACGTGTCTATATTGGCGGCCACCGTGTAGGAGACGGTATTGTCGTTACTGTCAAATACCTCGCCCCTCAGGGGGCCGTTCTCCGATAGGATTTCAATAGCAACCGCGCCCGTTGCGCCCGCCACAAAGGAATACACATCGCTGCCGTCGCCGCCGCCGCCCAGGGATCCCGTCAGCATTGCCGGTGCTTCGCTGATGTCCACTGCGCTTGCCTCGACCACGGTGCTTGGCGCGTCGAACACGTTCTGTCCGTTAACCATGTCCTGGGGGCCATCGTCCTGCCCTGGAAGACGCAGGTCCCAACTGTAATCCACCGAGTTTAGGCCGGTGGATTCAATGCCTAGGTAATAAATACCGCCGCTGAACACGGGGATTTCGAATGCGGCGCTGCCGCCCGAGACACCGAGGGGTATGGGCACGATTTCACTGCTGCCATTCTCGTGAATGACCGTTACGGCCGCATTGTCACCGCGGGTCTCCAGGGACAACAGCGCGGTGCCGTCGGTTGTACTCTGGAAGCCAAAGTAATCCGCAGTATCGTCCGTGCTGCCGACGTTGCCCGTGCGTTCTGCAAAGTTGCTCGGCCCGCTATCGCTGGTGATCAGCGCTACGACACTTTCCGCGTCGTCAGGGGTGTCGCCCAGTTCATCGGTGGCTAACGCGGTGTCACCCGTGTGGGCATCCGTAAAATCGACACTCAGGGAGTAAGGAATTGGCTCGCCGCCGCCGGTATACACGATATTAACAAAATAGCTTTCGCCAATGCCCGCATACAGGAGCGTCGGCAGTCCTGACGCCGGGTCAGCCAGATCGGTGATGTAGCGACCGTCGGCGGCGTAGACGCTTCCCCACAGAAACCCGTTGAGATCCGGATTGCTGCTTGCAAGCTCGATGGACACTATCGATAGCGCGTCATCCGGACTGGTGAACAGGAATGTGTCGCTGGAATCAAAGGTGAGTTCGTCGATCTGCCCGATGGCGCCCGTGGCGCGGCCAAACCCGGTTCCCGGGCCAATGGTCGCGAGCAGGCCGCCATAGGGGTCGGCGGTGCCAACGTCTGCATCCTCGACATAGGTTTGCGTCAGATCTAAGGGCGCCAGCACCGGGTTGTTCGGCGCGGTGGTTTCAGGCCCTTCCGCAGCGGCGTCCCGGCTGCGAATGTCCAGGCTGTAGCTGCTCGCTCCCCCCAGCGTAAACACGTCGACGAAGTAGGTCTCTCCCGCCTGCACATCAAGCATTAGGGGGCGAATGACATCGTCGCCGCCCTGGCCGCTGGAGCCGCCTGCAAAAGTCTGGCCGCCCATGCCATCATCTACAGAGGTGGTTAAGTACAGTCGGGCAGTCGTCTCGGGGACTATATCCAGCAGGCTGATCAGCAGGGTGGCGTCCGCAAGCGCGGTGAATGAGAAGGAGTCGCCGGCGTCGCTGACCCCTGAGAAGTTGAATCCCTCAAGGGATCCCGTAACGGTCACACCGCTGTCAAAGTCGAACTCGAGGGGATAGCTGAATTCGTCGTCCGAGGGAGCATCCCCGATGCTCGTGCCATCCACGAGATCATCGCCCAGAACGGGCATGAGCGCCGTCGGTGCGTTGATGGTCAGCGTGTACAGCGCGGGGACCGGTGCCGGTGCGCCGGGTGCCACCGTGATCAGGTATTCCCGGCCGGCAGTGACCGTCGCGCCGGAGAGTCGCGCGCCGTACAGTTGTCCGGGACCAGAGAAAAAGAGACTGTCGGGAGTCGCTTCCAGGGTACTGTCTTCGGTGACGTCATACAGGCTTAGCGCGAGCCCCGTCTGGAAGTCGTCACCCAGAAAAAGACTCAATTCGCCGGAAACTGTCGGCTGTACGAGGTAGACATCGAGCTTGTCACTGCCTATTCCCACGGAGCCGCGAATGACTGCGTCTCCCGCCGCGCTCAGCGTGGGTGTCAGCGCGATTCCCGAGGACCCTCCCGCATCGCCCAGCAGTATCCCGGCACTGCGTTCAGGAAACGCTGCGGGCGCCGGGGCGTCCAGGGACAGACTGTAAGTGCCGGGCACTTCGCCGGTCCAGGGAATTTCCAGAGCGTAGACCTCACCGGCAATGAGTTCCGTGCTGAAAATGCCATTGCCGTCGCTATCCGCATCGCTGGCGATGGCTTCGCCCGTCGTATCGAACAGCGTAATGGTGCCGGCCGCCCCGGTGTCGCTGAGCACCGTGATCATTGCGCTGCCGTTAACCGAGGCGACAAAGCGGTAGACATCAGCCGGGTCCACGTTGCCGTCCGGGTCTATGCGGCCGAGGGAGCCCAGCGCCGCGAGATTGCCGTTGCCATCCAGCGGGGTCAGCGTTGAGGTGCCAAGAGTGCCGCCCACATCCTCTGACCAGAGCAATTGGCCGCCGGGCAGGCGCACTTCATCCGTGGTGCCGGCCGGCGCTACATGCGCCGCGCCGGTAACGAGCTCGACTTCATAAGCGTCCGTCGACGTCGTGCCGGATACCTCCAGGTAATAGGTTTCTCCCGGTGTCACTTCCAGAAAGCCGGCTCCAAAACTGGCGTCTTCGAGGGGCCACAGGACGTCGACAAAGCCATTGCTGCTGTCGTAGATCACGCCATACACCTGCGTGCCGTAGGCGCGCAGCTCAATCGCCACGGAGTCGGCGTCATCCGCAGAGAACGCGTAGACATCACCCGAGTCTCCATCGGTGATGGAGCCGCTGATCAGGCTGGGGATTCCCGTGACACCCACCCAGGGCGCTTCCGTGGGGGTGTCCGGTGCGTCAAATATGTTGACGCCCTCAACGTAGTCCAGGGGGCCGTCATCGGGCCCGGGGAAACGCACGTCCCAGCTATAGTCGAAGGCATTTTCGCCCACGGGTTCTATACCGAAGTAGTACACGCCGTTGGTGATAACCGGCACTTCGATGTCGGCGCTTCCGGAACCGCCCACTGCGCTGATGGGAATGATTTCACTGGAGCCGTCTTCAAGAATTATGACGGCATTCGCATTGCCGCCCCGCACTTCAATACTGAGCACGGCGATGGAATCCGTCGCGCTCTGTATTGCGAAGTAATCGGCGCTATCGTTTGCGGACCCGACAGTTCCGGTGACTTCACCGAACTGGCTGTCTCCCGAGCCGAAGGCAAATTGCGGAACAACATTCTGAATGTCGTCGGGCAGATCAGTTTCGAAGCTAAAGCCGAACAGCACGTCATCGATGCCCGCGTCCTGAATATCGATGCTGAGGGTGTAGGGCGCCGCGCCGTCACTGGCCAGGGAATAGACCTCGACGTAGTAGGCCTCATCAATACCGGCGACGAAGCTGCTGGGAAAGAGGGATCCCAGTGCGGTGATATTGGCGATGTAGCGCCCGTCGGCGGTATACACACTGCCGCCGACCTGGCCGAAGCCGGCGATGTCACTTTCCAGCGTGATGCTGATGACGGACAGCGCCTCCGTGGAACTCCTCAACAGATAGGTATCACCGAAATCCACGGGCTCCCCGTCAATCTCCCCGACCTGTCCGATGACCGTCCCGATGGCCGTGCCCTGGCCGATTTCGACAATCACGCCATCGCCGAGCTGCGGGTTACCGACGTCCAGGGTCTCTTCGTAGGTGAGGGACAGATCTACCGGTGCAAGGGTTGGGATGGGCATGGGTGCGCTCTCTGTTGCAGTGGTATAGAACGCATAGTGTTACCGAACTTTCGATCGAAGCTTCAACGGCGCCGGTTCATCGGCGGATACAGCGGTAGCACAGCGATCAAACATAGGATTGAGAGTAGTAGAGCAAGCCGTCCTACGCAATTTCAAAGCAGGGCTGTTCCGGCGGGAGGTTTTGCTGTCCCGCAGGCGACTGCAGAACTCTGGTGTCCCTTGAGAGCGCCCGTCATAATGTAGCTGTTGCAAAACGACTGAGAGAATAATCGGATCATGGAAGGCGTTTTTGTTTTACGGCATCTCCTGAAAGGGGATGTGCTGGCAGAGTTCTCGGAAAAGGTGCGCGGCACTCTCTTTGCCGACGGGCACGCAACCGCCAGCGGTATGGCTGCGTCCGTTAAGAACAACCAGCAGGTCTCCATTGAAGATGTGGAGGGGCTGCTGCCGCTCTTTGCCGACCACGTGAGCAAAAACCCGGTACTCAAAGGATTGGCTATGCCGCGATCCTTTGTGAGTATGATCGTGAGCCGCTATGGGGTGGGTATGGGCTACGGTACCCATAGTGATGCGGCGATACTGAACTCCGGCTCCCGCTCGGATATTTCTTTTACGCTCTTTATTTCCGCCAAGGATGAGTACAAGGGTGGTGAGCTGGTGATGGAAACGTCCTTTGGCGAGCAGAGCATCCGCCTCGATCCGGGTTCGATGATTCTCTACCCCACCGGTATTTTGCACCGGGTGAATCCGGTTACTGAGGGCGAACGCCTGGTGATTGTCGGTTGGATAAATTCGCGCATTCGCGACAGCCGCAAGCGCCAGATGATTATCGACCTCGTTAAAGTGCGCGGACAGTACGAGAGTAAAATCGGCAATGACCAGGGCGCGCAAACGCTACTGGCTGTCACCGAAAACCTCCGCCGTCTTTGGGACGAATAGGATTCTCTGGAATTATGATGCGTTTATTGCATGTGGGCTGCGGCCCTAAACGAAAGGATCGAACCACGCCCGGTTTTAACAATGATGGGTGGGAGGAAACCCGTCTAGACATTGATCCTGCCGTGCAGCCAGATGTCACCGGCACCATGACTGACATGTCTGCGGTAGAGAAGGGGTCGATGGACGCCGTCTTCTCCAGCCACAATATTGAGCACCTCTATCCACATGAAGTTCCCGTGGCGCTGGCAGAGTTTCATCGGGTTCTGAATGCGCAGGGTATTGTGGTGATTACCTGTCCAGACATACAGTCCGTGGCTGTACTGGTTGCCGACGATAAACTGACGGAGCCAGCCTATCAGTCAGCGGCCGGACCGATTTCGCCCATTGATATGATGTACGGCCATCGCGCGGCGATGGCTCGGGGTAATCTGTTTATGGCGCATCGCTGTGCTTTCACTCGTCGCGTGCTTGAAGGAACCCTGCGCGTGGCGGGATTTCCGGGTGTGATCTCCAGGGCGCGACCGGGGCATTTTGATCTCTGGGCGCTGGGCAGCAAGTCCGTGCGCAGCGAGGAGGAGCTTCGCCTTCTGGCGAGACAGCATTTTCCTGCCGCATGATGTAGTGGCTGTGCTTTTTGTACTCACGCCCGCGCGGGCGTGTGAAGGTGGGTCCGCTATCGGGCGTTTTGTTGTGGCCCGCAGTACCGTGCAATCTGCCTTATTTACAGTTACCGTAGCGCGCTTTGCGCACCTGTCCAGAGAATATTCGGAACACCATGCTGACGACCGATGAAAGACCTGCCCTGCGTCTGAGCTTTGCCGATGAGCGACTGGCCGCCGAGGCGCAGCCCGGGAGCGGCGCAAATCGCCCCTGGCGCGTCTCGAACATGGAGTTGGCAAAGCTGGTTCTGGAGGGCGACACCCGGGCGCGGCGCCTGTGCCTGTGGGTGGATGTGCTGCTCCTTGGCAGTACGCCCGACGAACAGGCACCGTTGCGCCTCACGCTAACTAGCGACGCCTGGTCCCACGGCGATGCCTGGCCGCCCTGCGCGCTTCAAACCGCATTGGCGCCGTGTCTGACAGGTCTGCCCGGCGAGCTGTTGTCCTATACCGTAAGCGAGGTCGTGCCCCGGGATATCGCGGGGCCGGGAGAGGGCTTCTGGCACGCTTATCTGGAGTCTGGGGCCGGTGCCTCCCTGGGCGCACCGGCGGCCAGTCCTCAGCATACCGATGTGGCGCAGGCAACCGATCTATTGGGGGCCCTGGCCGCATGGATGACCGAGACCCTGGGCGTGCATACGGTGGGTGGTGCACTGCGCTGTGTGGAGTTCGGCGAGGTGGGTTTTTTTGGTCCGGTGACGCACCGCGTACTCGAGCGCAGCGGCGGGGCGGATCTGGCGGCGGATCTCAGCCCCCTGGGTGAGGCCAGCGATGCGCCCGAGCCGGGGGTTGAGGCATCTCTGCGTCTGGAGCTGTATGGAGATCGCCACGGTGCCTGGCTGCTGCAGCGGCGCCGGCTGGTACCGCAGAACAAGCGGCGTAACGAGCCCGGCTCCACGCCCCTGTACGATTGTGATGTGCTTCTGGCAGAGTCCGCAGCCGATTTGCTGCAGCAGGCCGGGTTGGGGCGTACCGAGAAAAAGCTCTTTCGGGCCGCGGGTCTGCTCTCCCACGAAACCCTGCGTGACTTCTATGCGCAGCGCGCAGAAAGCGCCGACGGTGCGGAAGGCGGGGAGGGTGCAGCCGCCGCCAGCGTTGACCTGAGCACGGTGCCGGAGCGATCACGCCGCTATGTGCAGGCTTTATTAGTGCTGGCACAGAGCGGAAAACTATCTGCGCCCGATCTTGATGTGTTACTGCGCACAGCGCGGCAGCTGGCGCGCCCTGTGCGCTGAGCACTTCTCCCGAGACCCTGATGAAGATACTCCTGATCCACCAGAATTTTCCCGGCCAGTTCAAGCACCTGGGTCCCGCGCTGGTGCGCGAGGGACATCAGGTTCTGGCCATGCCCCTGAAAAAGGTCAAAGAAAAACACTGGAAGGGCATAGAGCTATCTCCCTACGGCGTTGAAAGCGGCAGCACCGAGGGAATTCACCGCTGGCTGATTGATTTTGAGACCAAGACGATTCGTGCGGAGGCCTGTTATAAGGCCGCGGTCAAGCTGCGCGAGCAGGGCTTTACGCCGGATGTGATCATTGCCCACCCGGGCTGGGGCGAGAGCCTGTTTCTGAAAGACGTCTGGCCGCAGGCCCGCTTGGGTATCTACTGCGAGTTTTTTTACCGACAGCACGACAGTGACGTGGGCTTTGATCCCGAGTTTTCCCGGGTCGGCGATGACGATGCCTGTCGTCTGCGCTTCAAGAATCTGAATAACTTGCTGCATTTTGAAATTGCTGATGCCGGTCTGTCGCCGACGCACTGGCAGGCAAGCACTTTTCCCGAGCCATTTGCCAGCCGCATCAGCGTCATCCACGATGGCATAGATACATCGATTATCGCCCCCAACCCCCGCGCCCAATTGCAGCTCAAAACCGCAGATGGCCAGGCGCTGCCCCTGACTCGCGATGAGGAAATTATCACCTTCGTGAATCGCAATCTGGAACCCTATCGTGGCTACCATGTTTTTATGCGAGGCTTGCCGGAGTTGCTGCGCAGACGTCCTCAGGCGCGTGTGATTGTTGTTGGCGGTGACAAAGTCAGTTACGGCTCAAAACCACCCACGGGCACCTGGAAGGAGCATTTCATTGGCGAGGTGCGCCCGCAGATATCTGACGAGGATTGGTCGCGGGTGCATTTTGTGGGGAGCCTGGCCTACCACCACTTTATTTCCCTATTGCAGATAAGCCGCGTGCATGTCTATCTGACCTACCCCTTTGTGCTCAGCTGGAGCCTCCTGGAGGCGATGAGTGCGGGCTGTGCGATCGTGGCCAGCGACACACAGCCGCTGCGCGAGGCGATCGTACACGACGAGACGGGCAGGCTAGTGGACTTTTTTGATGTCGATGGCGTGGTGGATGAAGTTTGCGCATTGCTCGAGGACCCGGACAGCCGTGCTCGCTTGGGCCGGGCGGCGAGAGCCTTTGCGCAGGAGCATTACGACCTGAGTCGACACTGCCTCCCTCGGCAACTGGCCTGGGTGGCAGCGCTTGCCGATAGCCGCTAGCTAGCGCGGCCAGTCAGCACCTAAGCAACGGTTTTAAGCGCTATGATGCGCGTCCCCTGAACTGATCAGCAATTGATAGAGGCACACAGACCCACGATGACAGCCGTGCAACCGGTCAGCAAGACATCACATGCAGCGATGCGCTGGACGCCCTACCGGGATATGAGCTTTGCCACGGGAGACGTGTTCGCGCCGTTGGTTCTGGCCGAGGTGCGCCGCGTCGCCCTGCACCTTCCCATTGCGTTTCTCCAGCATGAGAGCGATGTGCGTCCGGTCGTATTGCAGGGCCTGAAGGCTGGCCAGAACCTCTGCCTCACGCCCAAGGGCAAGTGGGCCTTACCCTATATTCCCTCGATCTACCGCGGTTACCCGTTCTCGCTGCCTGAAGCCCCCGACGGTCGTCGCATACTTTGCTTTGATCATGACAGTGGGCTGATCAGTGAAACAGAGGGAGAAGCCTTTTTTGATGACAGCGGCGAGCCGGCGCCGCGCCTCGCGGAGATCCTCAGGTTTTTGACGGTCGTTGCGGAAAATCGGGAGCCCACGCGCCTCGCCGCTAATCTTCTTGCACAGCACTCACTGTTGGTACCCTGGCGTATCGACTATCAGGAGCAGGGGCAGGCGCGCGCTGTAGAAGGGGTGCAGCAGGTTGACGAGGCGGCGTTCCGGGAGCTTGACGCCGCCGCTTTGCTCGAACTGCATGAGGCAGGGGCCCTTAACCTGATATTCTGTCATCTGCTGTCTATGCCAAATGTGCGTAAGCTGCAGCGTCTGAATGAACTGCATGCGGCGGCATTCGACCCGGAGAAAGACAGTATTGACGAGCTGCTGGGGCTGCCAAACGAGGAGGTCATCGAGTTTGGATTCTGATGGCGGCCGGTTCAGCCGCGGGCCTGCACCAGCGGCTGGGCCATAGAACACTTAAACTTTTGACCCTGTAACCCGACTGGAGAAAGCATGACTACGGAACAGCAAGTTACTATCGATGGCATCAACTACAATCTCGCGGACCTGTCCGATGATGCGCGCGCACAGATCACCAACGTACGCTACTGCGAGCAGAAGGCCATTCAGCTGCAGCAGGACATCACTATCGTGCGCACGGCCCGGGCCACCTATCTGGATGCGCTCAAGCGCGCCCTGGAATCCGCACCACCGGTACCGGCCGACGGCGATACCACGGCAGTTGTTGCCGGTAGCGCGGATGTAAGTACTGGCGACAGCACCGTAACGGCCGAAATCGACGCCGGCTCAGGCGACTGATAACCGACGCAGCCTCCCCGGTCCCATGAAAACGGTCTCTAAAGTCACCACCGTGTACAACCACGCGCAGGATCGTATCTCCATGAGCGGGGAAATCAGCGATGGCAGCACTGCTATTCTCTGGATCACTCGGCGGCTGGTAGAGCGTCTCGTGCCCGAGCTGCTGGCTTGGCTAAAGACTACTGATAAGGAGGCGGACCTGCCGCGCAGCGATGTCATCAACAGCTTCAAGCAGCAATCGGCCGCGGGCAAACTGCCGCAGTCGGGTCCGGTGGTCGCCGAAAAGCCCGAGGCGGAGTGGCTGGTTACCGCGGTGGATGTGCAGAAGCGACCGGAGATCATGCGCCTGGTATTTCGCGCTCCGGACCAGCACCAGGAAAAAATCGCCCTGGATCTGGCACCCCTGGCCCTGCGCCAGTGGCTGAACATACTGCTGGCCGGTTACCAGCGCGCGGAATGGCCTCTGGACGTGTGGCCGGAGTGGATGCGCGAGCAGCTCCCGGATCAGCAGCGGCCGGAGAGCGTGCCTCTGCACTGAGCGCATAGCTGGCCACTGCAGTCAACGGAGCGTAGATTCCGTTGACTGCAGTGTTTCTGGTACACTCCGGCCCCGTTTTGGAGCCAATACCGTCGCTCCAGCCACCGTTGAGATCAGCCCGTTGGAAAACAAAACCAGAACAGAACTTCAGGAGGTCCTGTACCTCTGCCGTAAGTCATTTATTTCAGTAGGTTTTTTTAGCCTCTTTATAAACCTTCTGATGTTGGTGCCGGCTTTTTACATGCTGCAGGTCTACGACCGCGTGGTCAGCAGTGGCAATTTGACCACTCTGGCCGTGCTGACGCTCCTGGTCGTGTTCCTGCTCGGCGCCATGGGTTCCCTCGAATGGGTGCGTTCGCGTATTCTCGTGCGTGTCAGTTCGCGCCTGAACCTGTTGCTCGCCGATCGTCTGTACGACCTCAGCTTCCGCCGGGCGCTGCTCAGCGGTGGCGCCGGCAACCCGACCCAGCCGCTGCAGGATCTTAACGGCCTGCGCCAGTATGTGAGCGGCAACGGCCTGTTTGCCTTTTTCGATGCGCCCTGGCTGCCCATCTACCTGGTGATTATGTTCCTCTTTCACCCGGTGCTCGGCATACTGGGCTGCGTGGCAGCGGTGGTATTGATCATCATCGCCGTCGCCAATGAGAAGTCCACTTCGCCGCCGCTCGGCGAGGCCAATGGCCACAGCATGGCGGCCAATAATTCCACGGCGAAAAACCTGCGCAATGCGGAGGTGATTGAAGCCATGGGCCTGCTGCCCAGCCTGCGCAAGCGCTGGGAAGAGCGCAATGCCAAGATGCTCTACTTTCAGGGTGTCGCCAGTGATCGCGGTGGGGTATTCACCTCCGTATCCAAGGTTTTCCGGCTCACGGTACAGTCTCTTGCACTGGGCACCGGTGCACTGCTGGCGGTGCAGCAGGAGATTTCACCCGGCACCATGATCGCCGGTGCCATCTTGCTGGGCCGGGCGCTGAGCCCCGTTGACCAGATGATTGGCGCCTGGAAGGGCTTTGTGTCCTCGCGCGGGCAATACGAGCGACTCAACGAGCTGCTCACGCGAATTCCCGAGCGTGAGGATCGCATGTCTCTGCCGGCACCCAAGGGCGTTCTCAAGGGCGAAGCGGCCACTATTATTCCGCCAGGGTCGCGCACCCCGTCTGTTATGGGAGCCAGCTTCGAGATCATGCCCGGCGAACTGATCGGTATTATTGGGCCCAGTGCCGCTGGTAAATCCAGTCTGGTGCGCGGGCTGCTCGGGATCTGGCCAACGGCCTCCGGTGCCCTGCGTATCGACGAAGCCGAATGTACCTCCTATAACCGCGAGGAACTGGGGCCCTACATCGGTTATTTGCCCCAGGATATCGAACTCTTCGACGGCACCGTCAGTGAGAATATTGCCCGTTTCGAGGACATCGATGCGGACGCGGTGGTGCAGGCGGCCCGTGATGCCGGCTGTCATGAGCTGATTCTGCATCTTTCCCAGGGCTACGATACGCCCATCGGCCAGGGCGGCAGCGTCCTCTCCGGAGGGCAGCGCCAGCGTATCGGTCTGGCGCGGGCCCTCTATCGGCGACCGCCGATTGTGGTGCTCGACGAGCCCAACTCCAATCTTGACGAGCATGGGGAACACGCTCTGTCCGAGGCCTTGCAGATCCTGCGCGGCAACGGCAGTACGGTACTGATCATCACCCACCGCACCTCCATCCTATCGCGGGTCGACAAGCTGCTGCTCATGAGTGAGGGCCGCATCGTGGAGTTTGATGAGCGCGACAAGGTACTCAGCGGTCTCAAGGCACAGCGGGCAAAAAAACTTGCGCTAGCCGCTGACCCCGGCGCCGCGAACCCCGGCACCACTGCCAGCCAAGGATAGAACCGTGAGTAAACAGGACCAGACTACGATGGATGATGCCGATACGCTCCAGGCGGCCTCCATGGCGGCCCCGGAAGCGGGTGCGGCGGCGGCTGCTGCTCCAGCCGCGGGCGGCGCCGGTGCCCCCGGTGATGACGAAATGGTCGCTGAGACCGAAGACAAGAAGCCGCGGCGCATTGGCCTGATCATCATCGGCATCGTATTCGGTGGTTTTGGCTTGTGGGCGGTCACCGCGCCCCTCGATAGCGCCGCACTGGCGCCGGGTACGGTCACCGTGGAAGGCCACCGCAAAGCCGTGCAGCATCTGCAGGGCGGTATCGTCAAGGAGATTCTGGTACGCGAAGGTCAGACGGTGCAGTCCGAGGAGCCCCTGCTAATCCTCGATGACACCCAGGCGCGCGCGGAGTTGGGCATCGTCACCGGCCAGTATTTCACTGCGCGAGCCCTGGACGACCGCTTGTCATCGGAACGCGATGGAATGGACGAGGCGCGCTTCTCCGAGGCCCTGCTGACCGACGATTCCCGCGCCGAGGAGGCCATCAAGAGCCAGCGCGAGATATTTGTTGCCCGGCGCAACGACCGCCTCGGTGAGATGGAGGTGCTGCAGCAGCGCATCGTGCAGTTGGAATCCCAGATCGACGGCCTGCGGGCCCTGGTCGGCGCCAATCGGGAAGTGGTGACGATCCTGGAAGAGGAGATCGCCGACCTCACCACGCTGCTCTCCGATGGCTTTGCGGACAAGCAGCGCCTGCGCGAACTGCAGCGCACCCGGGCGTCGACCATGGGGGAAATTGCCGACAACAACGCGTCAATTGCCTCTTCGGAGGTTCGTATCGGCGAGACCCGTCTGGAAATATTACAGCTCAACAAGCGTTTTATTACCGAGGTGGTCGATCAACTCGCAGAGGCCCAGGCGCAGGTCTATGACCTGGAACAGCGCACCTCGGCGTTGCAGGACACCCTCACGCGAACGGTGCTGCGCGCGCCCGTGGGCGGGATAGTCCTGGCCATGAACACGCACACGATCGGCGGTGTGATCCGGCCCGGCGATACACTGCTGGAGATCGTCCCGGATATCACAGAGCTGGTCATCGATGCGCGTATATCCCCCCAGGATATCGACCGCGTGACGATCGGCGCTGATGCGGATGTGCGCTTCAGTGCCTTCAAGAATGCCTACACAATTATCGGCACCCTCGACCGGGTATCGGCCGATGCGCTCCTCGATGAGCAGAGCGGCATGAGTTACTTCTCCGCGCGGATAATTATCAGCGACGAAGAGCTGGGGCGTCTGGAAGGCTTGCAACTGCTGCCCGGCATGCCCGCCGAGGTCTTTATCAATACTGGTGAGCGGACCCTCCTGCAGTACCTGATTACTCCCGCAAGCAACATGTTTGCGCGCTCATTGATCGAGGAATAGCACATGCGTTCCGTTGTCACATTACTGGCGCTGTTTCTCGCCGCGCCGCTGCTTGCGGCACCCCTGCGACTGATCGAGGTATACGCCCGGGCGGTGGAAGAAGACCCGCGGGTCAATATCGCCGAGTTGCAGGTGGAGGCCGGCGAGGCGCAGAAAGACGCCGCGGGTGCCGCCATGCTGCCGCAGGCCAGTGTGAACGCACAGTGGTCCGACAACCGGGTTACCTTTGATCGGCTGATTAATCCGCGCGAGGTGTTCGACGGCGAACGCTATGGACTGCAGGTGCGCCAGATGCTCTTTAACTGGAGCCAGATATCCGCGCGCGGTCGCGCCAACCGTATTCTCAACCAGCGCCAGAGCGAACTGATCGATACCATGGGGCAGCTTTCGGTGGATGTTGCCGAGCGCTATTTCAATGTGCTGCTGGCAGACGACGGTGTGCGTTTACTCAAGGACGAAAAAAACCTCGTTGAGAAGCAGCTGGCGGAGACCCAGGCGCGTTACGAGCGCAAGCTGGTGCCGCTCACCGATCTGCTGGAAACGCAGTCACGGGTTGATCAGGTACGCACAGACCTTATTGAGGCCGAGAACGACGCCGCGCTGGCCCGGGTGGAGATCTCCGCGCTGACCGGCGCGCCGGTGGTGGCGCTGGTGCCCGTGCGCAGCAATCCCAAGTTGCCGGAAATCCACGAACCGCTGGAGTACTGGATAGCTGCTGCCCGGGAAAAGAACGCGGCCCTGCTCGCGCGCAAGGATGCCGTGGCCGCCGCGCGCAAAAGTGTCGAGCAAACCCGTGGCGAGTACATGCCCAACCTCAGTTTCGTCGCCAGCGCGCAGCGCTCGGACGTGGGTTTTGACAACCTGCAGTCGCCGCAGCGCGACGTGGTGTATCTCGGTGTTGAGGTGAGCATGCCGTTGTTCGCAGGCGGTGGCAACATGGCCCGTATGCGCGAGTCCTGGTCACAGTATTACGTAGCGCGTGAAGAGGAAGAAGGGACCCTGCGTGAAGTGGAAAAACGCGTGCGCAGTTCCTGGCTGAATGCGCGCTCCTCCCGGGCGCGTGTGGATGCCGCGGGCCTGAGTGTGCAATCGGCGAAAACCGCTTTTGACGCCATGAGCAAAGCCTTCTCCCTCGGCGGCGCGCGTTCTGCGGACGTACTCGAGGCCCTGCACCGGCGCACCCGCACGGAGCGCGACTATCAGCAGGCGATCTACGGCTACCTCTTCCACTGGCTCAGCCTGCAGCGTGAAACCGGTGAGATTGACGTCGATGATCTGTGGTTGCTGGATAACGAAATTATTGAAGCCGCGTCGCCCGTCGGCGCCGGTTAAGTCCGCGCAACAAACGACCCGGCGCGCGTAGTCGCCCGGCTGATTACTCGGCGGCTGTGTTCGGCGCAGCGCTCTCGGTTGGTTTTGCCCCTGCGTCCGGCTGAGACCCCTGCCGCTGCCTGTCCCGCTTTCCCAGCTCTCCCTCCAACATGGCCAGGCGCTGCGTGAGCCGCAGGTTCTGCGTCTGCAGCTTGGCGCGATCCATGTCCATGAGCAGGGTTTTCAGGGCCAGTACGATAATCGCCAGACTCACCCCCAGAATGGGCGGGTAGCCGACGCCGAGGTGTTCGGCAATCCAGTCGATGATACCCGGCGCAAAGCCGAGACCCGCGAAGCCGATAGCGGCGATGATCCAGGACATGCCGTGATCAACGTGCAGATGATCGCGGCGTACCAGATAGACGATGATCACCGCCACCGCAACACCGAGAATACCGAGGATGAGTTCGATCACGGTCTGTCCACCGCTATTCGCCCGGCGCCACGATAGCTGCGCAGGCGGCGCTTGCTAAGACCCAGCAGCAGCGTATGCACCATGTAGTAGGCCACGCTGGGCCAGGTATGAAACACCCGCGAGTGACCGCTGTGACGCGGCTCCATCTGCACGTCCACATCCACCACACGCAGGCCCTCCCCGAGCAGCAGCGTAAGCACGCCGATGTCCTGATAATTCAGCAGACTGGCGCGCCAGCCGGCCAACGCGCTACAGGCGCTGCGGTTATAGGCGCGAAAACCTGAGGTCAGGTCTTCCAGGCGTATGCCAGAACTGGCACGCAGAAGGCGCCAGGCGACTTGTCGCATGGGCGAGCCGCGCGCGGTGAAGGTGCCGATGGCGACGTCCGCGCAGCCGCTTGCCAGGGGCTCCAGCAGTTTCGGGATATCGGCGGCTCGATGCTGGCCGTCGGCGTCCATGGTGACGACGGTATCGCCGCCCTGGCGCAGCGCGAAGCGAATGCCGGCCTGCGTGGCACCCCAGGCACCCAGGTGGTTAGCCAGGGGCAGAACGATGGCCCGCCGCTCGCGCGCTATAGAGACAGTGCTGTCGGTGCTGCCGTCGTCGACCACCACCACCTGCACGCCCGGCAGGCTACTCCCCAGGGCGTCCAGCACGGCGCCGATGGATGCCGCCTCGTTATAAGCCGGTATGACCACAAACAGTGATACTGGGGCCTCGCCCGCTGACGGAGCATCGGTGCTGCGATTGTCTGGTGCTAGGGCTGCAGGCATGGCGTTGGGCTTGATCGGGGATTCCCTGAGAACGTTTCAGCTGGGGGCAGAGGTGAGTAAACGCCCGTAAAGATCAGCCACGGCGCGGGCCGCAATGTCAATGCGGAAATGCGCTTCAAAGCAGCTCCGGCCAGCCTCGCCCAGAGTCTTCAGCTTAGCACGATCACCCCCCAGCCTGAGAAGTTCGGCGGCCAGTGCGGCGACGTCACCGGGGGGCACCAGCGTGCCCGCAGCGCTGAATCGCACTAGCCAGGGCATGCCCGATCCCGATACGTCGCTGGCCAGCACCGGCTTGCCCAGCGCCATGGCTTCCAGAAGGACCACGCCGAAGGCTTCCGTACGTTCCAGGGAAGGCTGGCAGAGCAGATCGCAGCCGCGCAGGGCGGCCGCCAGTTGCCGGTCGCTCATGGGGCCGCAGAGTGTCACGCGATCGTTCAGCTGCAAGGTGTCGATACGTTGTTGCAGCGCGGTGGCCTGGTCGCCGGCCCCGACGATAGACACCCGCATTCCCGGTACTGCCGCGGCCGCGTCTATAAGCACGCGGAAACCCTTGTAGTAGGTCAGGCGGCCGATGGCCAGCACCGACAGTGGTAGCGCTGGATCCTCCGCGCCGGTCGCTGTGACCGCCGCAGGCCCGGGGTCAGTCGGCCCGGTGCCAAGGCGCGTGGTATCCAGTCCGAGGGGGATAACCTCGCAGCGATCCCGGTGTGCTTGCAGCGGCACACTGCTGTGCAGGTAGGGCGGGGAGGTGGCGATGATCGCGGCGCTGCGTCGCAGTACGGCCTGTTCCAGGGGCCGGTAAAGCGGATAGAGCAGGCGCAGCCCCCGGCTGTGTGTGCTCGCCAGCACGTCCGCATGCCAGTGCACCACCCACGGCAATTTTCTGGCCTGCGGCAAGAGCAGCAGCCAGAACACCGACGCGTTGGGCATATGCAGGTGCAGCAGCTCGGGTTGCTGTCGCCGCAGGGCGCGCAGGGTGCTGAGCCAGAACAGCGGGGCGATGGGCGCAAACAGTAGTGTCAGCCATACGGCGGCGCGCGTAACCGGCAGCTGCTCACCCTGCACAGCGCAGTGCCCCCGGTGATCGCGCAGGCTGAACCCGGATGCGTGCACCAGCGCCGCCGGGGCCAGACCCTGTCGCTTCTGGGCGACCATCAGGTCCGCGAGGAAGGTCTCCATACCGCCGCGGTGTGGGGGGAAAAACTTGCCAATGTGCAGTACTGACCGGGCCATCAGCGCGGGCCCGCCTCGCGCACCCGGGCAATGACCGCACCCGGGTATTCTTGCGGCGCCGACAGCGCCAGACCGCGCTCGGCGAGGAGCGTGCTGATTTGCTGCATATTCAGTTTCTCTCCATCCCCGAGGCCGTAGCGCGAACGCAGCAGCAGCAGCGTATCACCGGTTTTGAAGGCGCTGCCCTGCGGATCCTCAAGAACCAGTGCCGGGACCGGTGCCGCGTGGTATTTGGCGCGCAGCAGCTGGTAGCGCAGGTCGCCCCGCTCGCCGAGGATGAGCAGGGGTGCCCGGTCCTCCCGCGGCCCGCGCAGGGCGAGGGCCGCCGTCACTGCGGCTGCCGTTTCCCCGTCGTGCGTGGCTTTGTGACTGACGGCGCTGACCGGAGGATAGTCGCTGAGCGTGCGCCGGCTCTGCAACAGCAGGTTGTAGCTCCAGCGCGTATCCAGCAGCAGCCACAGCAGGGCTACTACCGGGATCATCACCGCCAGCGCGCGCGGCGGCTCGCGCCGGTAGATCAGCAGCGTGCCGAGCGCCAGCAGAAGCGCGCTGAGTCCCGCCGCCAGCGGCAGGGGCAGCAGCGCGCCGCTGGCACCCGCCGCCGTCCAGTGCGCTGATTTCTGCGACCAATACACCGGCCGTGTCCAGTCCATCCACAGCTTGTGCAGTAGCAACTGCGTCGTCGCCGGATAAAAGCCGATGGCACCGATGCTGATGGACTGCTCCTGCGTATCCCGGTAGGCCAGCACACCAAACTCGCTGATCATCTGCGTGCCGCTATCGCTGGCATCGCCCTCAGCGCCTGTTGGGCCATCGGTGGAACCGCCAACATCGAGAACGTCGCGAAGATCGAGAATAATCGTGCCGCGCTGCGTCAGTGGGTGTTGGCGCAGGTCCTCTGGATTATCTGCGCTGCGCCAAAAGAAACTCAGCCTGGCGCCGCTGGCTCCTCCCGTGCGCAGGGATACCAGAGGCTGTCTCGCTACATCGATGCGGATCGAGCCAGAGCTGGCGATGGCGAGATTCCCCTCATAGCGCTCCAGTAGCAGTGCATCGCCGCGCAATACACCACCCCCGACCACCGCGCGCAGGGTCTCAGCCGGGAACACGCGTCCCGGCCCAGGTGCTTCTGCCCGCGACAGGATCGCCACCCATAGCAGGGCGAGCAGCACCGCCAGCGTGCCGAGGACGCTCAGCAGAAGCGCAACTGGCCGCTGGCGAGATCGCGCCTCGCCCACCCCTTGGGGCAGCCCCTCGGCCAGTCCGTGCGCCGCGAGCATGGTCCACAGGAAAATGTGTACCGGAATAAGTTGCAGGGGCAGGCGGTTGATGGCGGTCCAGTCCTCGGCCCAGGCACCCTGACTGCTGTAGCTGAAGATGAGCAGCAATGCCGTTCCCTGTAGTGCGAAGAACAGCGTTGCCTGGTGCAGCGCCGGGTTGCGAATACGCCGGCGCAGAAATAACAGTACCGCGAAGCACAGCAGAGATAACCAGCCGGCGAGATGCCAGCTGCCGCCGAGCAGGTAATTCTGCAGGTAATCATCGCCCAGTTGCTGCTCAACAAGCGGCTGTCCCGCCGACATGACGGCCGGTACCCAGTCGTTCGGCAGTTTCCCCATCGCCGCCGGCAGCCAGCTCGGCGCGAGCAGTGCCAGGGCAGCGAGCAGCCCGAGCACCGCGATACCCGCAGCGCTGGCGAGAGCCGGGCGTTGTCGCCCGAGCATCAGCATCAGCGCCAGCAGCAGCCACAGGGCCCCCTCCAGTTTCACCAGTGTGCCGATGAGGCAGAAGCCCAAGCCGAGCAGGACCGTTAGCCGATCCCCGTCCTGCTGGCCGCGCAGCAGCGCGATGATGCCCAGACCCGCGAAACAGGCCAGCCAGCTGTCGGCTTGTCCGGCCAATGCGAAGTGGCTGCCCAGCAGGGGCAGGGAGGCCAGCGCGAAGCACGCCGCAAGGGCCGGCACGGACCGGGACCGACCGCTGCCCCCGACGACCGCGAGCGCCGCGCGGCACTGCCCGTAGAAACCCAGCAGCAGGGCCAGGAGCGCCAGGAAGACCGGCAGGTTAACCAGTGTTTCGCTCCACTGCCCAAGGCCCAGTGCAGCCCACAGGGCGAACAGCGGCACCAGGGGCGGGTAGTGGGCACCGTCGACGTTAAAGTCCCCGAGCCGTTCGCCACCTATCCACAGCCCCGGCTCGGAGAAGGGCAGGGGATAGCCGCTGTAAAACCAGATCTTGGCCCGGTACATCCAGTTGAGCCAGCCATCCCAGGGAAATACCGGCCGATAAACGATCTCGATGAAGACGAAAGCAAGATGCAGCCCGATGCCCAGCAACAGCAGTGCGCTCAACAGACGCACAATGCCTGCCGATGGACCGCTGTCGCCTGCCGGGACGTCAGGGCTCGCCGCCGCGGCTGATCCCCTCCTGGCGATGGTTCCCGGTGCGCTGCGCCCACGCGCTGTCAGAAACAGGGCGACACAGGCCAGCAGCAAGACAGAGAGCACGGCCATAAACTGAAAAGCGCCGGAGGCGAGCGCACTCAGCCACAGCAGCATCGCCGCGACTGCGTAGCCGAGGAAAAAACCGTAACCGGCATCTACATAGCCGGTGTAGGCCGGGCTGGTGATCGCGGCGCCGTGATCGCTCCTGCCCCGGGCAATCCATCCGTCCCGCCCATGGGTCAGATCGCGGGCTCGGCGCAGCAGCAGGTAGCCGCAATACCAGGGTGTCAGCAGGCTGACAATCAGTAACGCGATGCTCATCGCCAGCTCAGGTGTTCACGCGTGTACGCGCTCACAGGGCCGGACTGGCTTCCAGCAGGGCCCACAGCTGCTTGCCCTGGGCGCGCATGCCGGGCCAGGCGAGGAGCGCATCGGCGAAGTCCTCGGCGGCCGAAGTCAGCGTCTTGTAGACCGCCTCGCGGCTTGCTTCAGAACCCGGCGGGGCCAGATTCGCCAGAGTCACGGGTGTTTCCAGCGCGCCCTGTATTTCCTCCAGGGCGCGTTGCAGGTACGCCCGCCAGTTGGGCCCCGCCTGTTCGGCGGTCAGGGCCTGCAGGGCCTGTAGCTGCCTGAGTTGCTCCGAGTGAATGGATGCCAGCATGGAGCGGTACATGATCTCCATGTCGTCGATGGGTCGTTTGCCCAGACGCCGCAGTTGCATCGCCAGCTGCTGCAGTCGGGTTTCCGGCGATTCACTACTGCTGTAATCCACCATACTGTCGACCAGCCTGGCGACCAGACCCAGTCCACCCGGTGCGGGTATCGGACCGCGCAGGGACCCTTCACCGCGGTTCTCCGGCGGCAGGTGCGGAACCCCCCAGCCGAATTCCAGTACCGCGCTGTGCGGATGCAGGGCGTTGAGCATGCTGCCAAACAGCTGGTCCTCGGCACGCAAGGCGGGGAAGTAGGGCGGCAACAGCTCGCTGTTATCCACACCGGTCATCTGTGACATGAAGGTATTTTTCATCACCGTGGGCCCGTCGCAACCGAACCAGCCGGCGCGCGCTTCAATTAACGCGCGCAGATCCGCGCCGGCACCAACCAGCGCCCCGAGGCTGTCTGTGCCGAGCTTCAGGGCCCAGTGTCCATCGCTGGTCCCCGGATCCCCCCAGCTGCCGCACTGGGTGGCAATGACGGGGGCGTCGCCGCGCAGTTGCAGGGCCATCGCCGCTTCGCAATGGCTGAGATCGAGTCCGCTATCGTCGCGCGTAAGCGCCGACAGGGGCTGACCCAACTGCTGTGCATGCAGGGCCAGCGGCGACGCGCTCAGAACCGAAACTTTTGCCAGCATCGATTCCTGATCAAGGTGAAACACCGCGCGGCGCGCGCCCCCGTGACCGAGCCGCAGTTGCTCCCGCGGCTGTGGCGCAGAGATAGCGGTGCAGAGAATGTCGTCGTCCAGAAACACCGCGCGACAGCCAACGCTGAATAACAGGCCGAGGGTTCGGGCCCGGCCGTAGGTTGCCACTGTGGGCCAGTGCCCGGAGGACAGCAGGAAATCAATGGCAGACTGGGCTTCTGGCAGCGCGTTTTTCAATAGGTCTATTGACGCCTGCTGCAGCTCCGCTCCGATATAGCGTATGCCTTTTGCGCTGCGCAAATTAAAGCGGTTCAGGCATTCTTTATTGCGTTCAATGTTTTGGGCGCTGCGCGAATCATCGATGATTAATAATTCGTTGTAGGCCGACAGTCCGCTGGTTTTTAGCAGGGACTCGAGCAGGCGCTCGAGCATCTCGGGTCGGTCCGCGCTAATTATAATGACGCGCAGGGGCGCCGGCTGCCGGGACACTTCGCGTGCGAGATTGTTTTTTACCGTATCCGCATCGAGGAGAATACCGTCCCGCCAGAGCTGATGCAGTGTCTCTGTAATGGCGGTTCGCTGCGGCGCCAGATCTGGACGCTGCTGGCAGATTGTATCCACATGGGTGCCGACAGTTTCAAACTGCGTGCAGTTGCCCAGGGCGCTCACAACGTCGGCGGCTAAAAGCCGCTGTTTTCCGCTGATGGAACTAATTGCCAGTGCCATCGTATTACTGACACCGACCACCTCGCAGGCGGAAAAGGCCACGAGCGGCCCCGTATCAACGCGCGGTGTATCAGTGTTGATACCGGTCACGTCGTAGGAATAACTGATTGTTCCGTCACTCATGATTTATTGTGCTTAATTTTCTGCGGCAGGAGAGTGTAGGAGGGGCGCCCGGACCTGTAAACCTGCCGCACCGATCAATTCGTTTTCTGCAGATGAATGAGTGCCGTCTACAAGAAGTCTTGGAACAAGAGCGCTGAAAAAAAATGAATTTCGGCGCCGGAAAGACGGAAGCGGCGACGCCTTTAAATCTCTTTTTCCATTCCAGATATTTCTATAAATAAATTACCCATTAAATCAGTATGGCTATTGTAATCAATCTACAGTTATAATCGCGCGCCCATGAAACCTAGGAGTTAAAATGGCAAAGGAAAACACTTCACCCCTGCTTCCCCTGGTACGTTCAAAGTTGAAAGTACGCAGCGCAATCAAGGGTCTTGAAATTGCAGCTATTGAAAAACTGATAGCTAACTTGAGCGACGTCCTGAAGGCTGAAAAAGATAAAGAGGGTGCGCGAGCCGCAGCCGCGAAGAAGTCGCAGATTGAAAAGATCCAGGCGCTCATGGCTGAAAGTGGCCTGCAGGCCGGTGACCTTGGGTCTGCTGCTGCCGCAGGCAAGCCTGGCAGAAAGCCCGGCCGACCTGCAGTCGCGAAAAAGGCCAAGGTAGCCAAAGCTACTAAAGCTACTAAAGCGACTAAAGCGACTAAAGCGACTAAAGCTGTAAAAACAGTAAAAACAGTAAAAGCCAAGGCCGCCAAAACGACTAAAGATGCCACCAGCGTAAAAGCGAAAGCGGCGCCGAAGTATCGTCTGGTAGCTGACGGTGTTGAGGTCCTTTGGTCGGGCCGCGGTCGACCACCAAGAGCGTTTAAGGCGCACATGGACGCTGGTAACAGCAAGGAAAGCTGCGCAATCTGAACGCGCTGTTGAGTGTCTCCCGGAGCAGAGTCCCA
Organism: Halieaceae bacterium; assembly: GCA_047635315.1. Classification (GTDB taxonomy): domain Bacteria; phylum Pseudomonadota; class Gammaproteobacteria; order Pseudomonadales; family Halieaceae; genus Congregibacter. The sequence goes on from JBLIIW010000022.1 coordinate 26,808, forward strand.
AAGTGGGGCTCTTCCGGGAATTCTTCCGGGAAAGCTTCGGAAGCGCTTCCGGGAACTAATTCGAGGCATTCTTTTGGGGATTAGTCGGGGTAGTTGTTTCTGGAATTATCTCGGGGAGCCCTCCCCGGTACTTGCCAGGCGTCCTGCGCTTCAGTAGGGCTCAGGCGGATCGCTCGATCAGATCGATAGCACTGTGAACCGCCGCGAATAGGCTTCCGGCCTCCGCTTTACCACTCGCGGCTATATCCAGAGCCGTGCCATGATCCACGCTGCTGCGAATAATTGGCAGACCCAGGGTTATATTCACTGCACCCCCAAAACCCACGAATTTAAGAACGGGCAGCCCCTGGTCGTGATACATGGCCAGATAGGCGTCAGTTGCACTGCGCAGTGATTCGGAAAATGCCGTATCGGCCGGTAAGGGCCCGCGTATCTGCATACCCTGCGCACGCGCGCGCTCTATTGCCGGGGTAATTATTTCAATTTCTTCGCGCCCGAGGTGGCCACCTTCCCCGGCGTGGGGATTCAGGCCGAGTACGCTGATACGCGGCTCTGCAATGCCGAACTTCTGCTGCAGGTCCGCGTGCATGATGTCCAGAATGGCCTCCAGCCGCGACGCAGTGATAGCTGCGGGTACCTCCGACAGGGGTAGATGCGTGGTGGCCAGCGCGATGCGCAGATCTCCTGCGACCAGCAACATCACTACACGCTGGGTGTCCGTAAGTTCTGCGAGAAATTCTGTGTGCCCGAAAAAGGGCGTGCCGCTGTCGTTGATCACCGCTTTGTTGACCGGTGCCGTGACCATCGCAGCGAACTCCCCCGCCAGACAGCCCCGGGTGGCGCGCTGGAGCGCGCGCAGCACAGCATCGGCGTTGCGCACATCGAGCTGACCGGGTATCGCCGCAGTCGCCAGAGGCTGGTGTATAACCGTTAGCTCGCCCAGCCGTGACGGCGCGGCGGGCTTATCCTCGTAGTCGCCGATACACAGTTCCAGTTGTAGTGCCTGCGCGCGCTCGCGCAGCATGTTGCGGTCGGCAATCACTACCAATTGTGCAGGCCACTCTTGCTGGGCCAGAGCCAGTACGATATCCGGCCCTATACCGGCGGGTTCGCCGGCCGATATCGCGATTTTCAGGCAGTTATTTGATGTCAACAAAAGCCTCGTCGCGAATTTTGCGCAACCAGACATCAAGCTCTTCCTGATACTTGCGTCCGTGCAGAAACTCCCTCACCTGTGCGCGACGCATATCCTCGGTAACATCTTTTTCGCGCCGGTCCAGGACTTCGAGAATGTGCCAGCCAAACTGACTTTGTACCGGATTGGAAATCGTACCGATTTCCGTACTGGCCATAGTATTTTCAAATTCTGGCACCATTTGCCCGGGGCTGGTCCAGCCGAGATCGCCGCCTTCCGCCGCCGAGCCAATATCCTCAGAGTATTCGCGGGCCAGGGCAGTAAAGTCCTCGCCGGCCTCGGCGCGTGCTTTCAAATCGGCCACCAACGCCCCGGCCTGCGCTTCGGTGAGGATTTCCGAAGGCTTGACGAGAATATGTCGCACTTTTGTTTGTTTGACCGTGAGCTCGCCACCACCGCGGCGATTAACCATCGCCACGATGTGCCAGCCGCTGGGGCTGCGAAAGAGATCGCCAGTTTCACCGGGGTCCAGGGTCTGCGCGACGTCCTGGAAAATACTCGGCAGATCGCCGAGCTTGCGCCAGCCGAGGTCGCCGCCGCTAAAGGCGTACTCCCCGCTACTGACGGAGATCACCTTGTCGAAAGCCTCGCCCCCCTGAATGCGCTCCACCAGTTTTTCGCAGTAGGCGCGGCTGCTTTCGGCTTCCGCTTCGCTGGCGCTGGCTGTGAGTGGAAGCAGGGCGTGGACAATACGGTATTCGGGCTCTACCAGCTTCTGTCCCTCTTCTGTAGCGAGGTAGTTACTGATTTCTTGGTCGCTGATTTCGATCAGCTGATTAACATTACCGGACTGCACTCGCTGGATGACCATTTCATGACGAATATCTTCGCGCAAAGCGGTAAATGAACGTCCCTCTTCCTGCAGGGCCATACTGAACTGTTCCGAGGTCAGCCCGTTCTGGTTGGCGACGCGGGCCATGGCGGCATCGAGTTGCGCGTCGGATATACGCACACCGAATCGATCGCCCATCTGCATCTGGATGTTTTCCAGAATCAACCGATCCAGCGTCTCACGGATGAGCTCGTCCTCCGGGGGCATTTCGATCTCCCGGGACCGGAGATTCTCGCTCACCGTGGCCAGACGCTCGCGCAGTTCGCTGGCCATAACCACATCGTCGTCGACGATAGCGACCACCTGATCCAGCATTTCTGTAGCCGCCTGCGATCCTATGCCTATCACGACGCAGAGCGCGCCAAGGAAAACGCCACAGCAACTGACTGCGCGCCGCTTCTGCAGTCCGTTAATGTTGGCGCCGTGTCCGGGCCGCGTGTTGTGCCTATTGTGTTTGGTAAACAAGTCTGTCGAATCCTCGAATCATATCGCTCATAAGCTGTTCGACACCGTCGCCGAAACCGCCCAGCCCCTTGAGCACGAATTGTACTTGTGTGGCGTACTCGCGATCCAGGTCGGGCGAGTCGAAGTCAGGGATCGTGTTGTCACGCACCGTGTCGAAATAGCGCAGGTGCAAAAGCCTCACGCGCCAGCAACAGCTATCGTATTCGATACCCAGCATATCTTCCACGCTGCGATTGGCCTCCAGGCTGTAGTTCCAGGCCATAAAAAAGCGCCAGTTGAGATTTATGGGGTAGTAGGTGGAGAGGTGCAGCTGATCCGTGACCGGCTGATTTGCGCTCAGCGTAACCGGTCGCCTGAAGGTATAGCCTATATTGAATACGCTGTCGTTGCGGCGGGTGTAACTGGCTAGCAGGTTGCCTGAGTTCATCCTTCCGGTGGACGGGTCGTACTGCATGTTACTGCGTACTGAGAGTCGCTCATTGGGGTAGAAGTTCAATTCGCCAGCCAGCTCGGAATTGGTGCGGTCAAGTTGCGGGTCCGAGGCGTTTAGGCGCACGCGCCGATCGGTAAAATAGAAAATCTGGCCGATGCTGGCGTTGAAGCGCTCCTCTCCGTCGCTCTCGTCCAGAAAGCGGGTGGTCAGGCCCACGGATACCTGATTGGCGTCATCCAGGCGATCGCGCCCGGAAAAGCGTGTGTCGCGAAACAGCTGGTTGTAGTTGAAGGTCAGTTCTGCGCTGTCAAAGTCCGGCTGGTCCGCCTGCTCGTCGAAACCGCTGTACAGATAGAACACGCGTGGCTCCAGAGTCTGCAGTACCCCGCGTCC